>JAUYTA010000781.1 GCA_030695265.1 Bacteroidota bacterium | reverse complement strand
GGCAGGGACTCATATTTCGCGGAATTGCCTACGACGTAAATTCTATTTCGCGTATCTGCATTTCATTCGTTGTGCGGGAAATTAATGTTGAAAAATCGATCAATGCCATTCTCGAATCGGCCTTTACCGGCGAAAGCGGTGACGGAAGAATTTTTGTAAGCGACATTGCACAATCTATCCGCATCCGAACCAAAGACCGTGGCGACGAATCCCTCTACAACAAATAATTTAGAAGCATATCTTATGAATACAAAGATAAAATACGCAGGGCTGGCATTAATCGGATTAATTGCCCCCACAGTTCTTCTTGCTCAGGAAGCTGCCGTGGCAGTAACAGAACCAACTCCTTATATTGATTTTGGCAACACTGCATGGATGATCGTTGCAACGGCGCTTGTAATGCTGATGACTATTCCCGGTCTGGCTCTATTTTATGGCGGTTTGGTTCGTCAGAAAAACGTCTTGAACATACTGATGCAGTGTTTCATTTTAACAGCGGTGATTACCCTCGAATGGGTATTCTTCGGCTACAGTCTTGCTTTTAGCTCGTCAACAGGAGTTCTTGCTCCGTTTATTGGCGGGTTCGACTGGGTCTTTCTGAACGGAATAGGAATTAATGATGTCAGCCCTTACTATATTTCGCAGGAAACTGCCCGAATCCCTCACCTGTTGTTTGTTCTGTTTCAGGGAATGTTTGCAGTTATTACCCCTGCATTAATTATCGGCGCTTATGCCGAACGCATTAAATTCCGTGGATTCCTCATTTTCTCGGTACTTTGGGCCATTTTTGTCTATAATCCGGTTGCTCACTGGGTTTGGTCGGCCGATGGTTGGTTACTGAACATGGGCGCCCTTGATTTTGCCGGCGGAACAGTAGTTCACATCAATGCAGGTATTGCCGCGCTGGTTATGACACTCATGATTGGAAACAGAAGAAATTACAACAATCACCCAACTGCGCCGCACAATATTCCACTGGTAGTTATCGGAACCGCATTGCTTTGGTTTGGCTGGTTCGGGTTTAACGCCGGAAGTGGTTTGGCTGCCGACGGATTGGCCATCAGCGCATTTCTTTCAACCCATGTTGCAACTGCAACTGCAGCTTTAACCTGGGCTTTGCTCGATTGGACAATTAACAAAAAGCCAACAGTGATTGGTGTTTGTACCGGTGCAGTCGGAGGACTGGTTGCCATTACACCCGCTGCCGGGTTTGTTGGAGTACCGGGTGCAGTAATTATAGGTGTTGTGGTTTCAATCGCATGTTTCTTTATGGTTTCGGTTGTGAAACACAAATATGGCTACGACGATACGCTCGATGCTTTTGGCGTACACGGCATTGGCGGTATTCTGGGCGCACTTCTAACAGGGTTACTGGCCACTCCTGCCATTCAGGCATCATACAGCGGTTTATTCTACGGAAACCCAAAACAGCTTTGGATTCAATTAATTGCTACAGTTGCGACCATGGTTTTCTCAGGAGTAATGACCTATGTAATATTTAAAATAGTTGATAAATTCTTTGGAATCCGGGCCACTCAGAAAGAAGAAATTGCAGGTCTCGACATTTCACAGCACAACGAAATGGCTTATGCCGAGAATGATTAAATTAGAAGTTTTAGTTCGATCCCAATAAGTAATATGCTTTAGTTTTTTTGAAGTTTAAATTGAGAGATCTGTCACAAGGCAGGTCTCTCTTTTTTATACAACACTCAAACCTGTCAGTAAATCCACATAAATCCTGAATCCTTCTTCAATCTCTGAAATCAGGATAAATTCATCGGCAGTATGCGAACGGGCACTATCGCCCGGTCCGATTTTTACCGACGGAAATGGAATCACTGCCTGATCGGAAGTAGTTGGTGATCCGTAATAACTCAATCCCAGATTAATTCCGCGCTGTACAATCGGATGATCAACTGAAATTCCTGAAGAATTCAACCTGAACGAGCGGGGTTTTACTTCAGAATCAATCAATTCATCAATGATCCTGAAAGCCTCCTGATTTGAATAATATTCGTTTGTCCGAACGTCAACAGCAAACGAAC
>JAUYTA010000546.1 GCA_030695265.1 Bacteroidota bacterium | reverse complement strand
CTGACAGGATAAGCGTATTCCAGGGTATTGCAATGCCGGTGATCCCTAAAAGTAGCGTTACAATCGGGATGAAAGCAACAAGAATAATCAGATCGTTAATGGCAACCTGTACCAATGTATAAGCCGGATTTCCTTTGCAGAGGTGGCTCCAAACAAATACCATGGCCGTACAGGGCGCTGCTCCTAAAAGAACTGCTCCGGCAAGGTATTCCTTGGCCAGATCTTCAGGAATGAAAGCCTTGAAAATGACATAGAAAAACAACCAGGCAATTCCAAACATGGTAAATGGTTTGATTAACCAATTGACTACCAGCGTAACTGTTAACCCTTTGGGCATTTTTACAGCGTCAACAATGCTCGCAAAATCAATTTTGAGCATCATCGGGAAAATCATGATCCAGATAAGGATCGCAATCGGGATTGACACGTTTGCGTATTCGTACTTGCCCAATGTTTCAGGAACGATCGGAAGTAATTTGCCTAAGGCAATTCCGGCTACAATACAAATTGCAACCCATAAAGTGAGGTACCTGTCGAAAAAGGACATCCCTTGTATTTTGCTCATTTTTTAATTTTTATAACCTGAAACTGTTATGCTGAATATTCCTGTATCCCCACTTTTAAAACTTTCGATTTCGGGTTTCAAAAGATAGTTTTCAAGAACATTATCAGGAATTGAAATCACTTTTTGCTTGTGAACGATTGTATTTTTAAAACCTTTATTTTCGATTATCTGAAGATATTCGTTTATTCCAATTGCTCCTGAAACACATCCCACATACATTTCGGCATCTTTTTGAAGTGCTTCAGGAAATTCACCTTTTATGACTACATCGGAAACACAGAAATGACCGCCCGGCTTCAATACGCGCATCATTTGGGCAAAAGCTTTGTTTTTATCGGGAACCAGGTTTAAAACGCAGTTCGATACAATCACATCAAAATTATTATCGGGCAACGGCATTTCTTCAATGTCACCCTGCACAAATTCGACATTGGTGTACCCAAGCTTTTTATTATTTTCGATTGCTTTATGAATCATGGCATCAGTGAAATCCAGACCGGTAACTTTGCCTGTTTCTCCAACAATGGCGCGGGCAACAAAACAATCATTTCCGGCACCACTTCCTAAATCGAGTACATGATCACCAGTTTTCAGGTCGGCAAATTGCGTGGGAAGTCCACAACCTAAGCCTAAATCAGCATCAGGATTATAGCCTTTAATATTCTTGTATTCGTCGCCAATCATGCTAAATTCCAACTCGCCACAACAGCTTGATGGTCCGCAACACGATGATTGGTTCATTAATAAGCTTTGGTTGGCAATTGCTCCGTATTTTGCCTGAACAACCATTTTTAAATCTTCCGGTTTCATAATATATTGATTTGAAAATTATACAATTTGAAAATTTGAAAATGAACTAATGGGACTTGGATGTGCTTATTTTTTGAAAGAATGTTGATTATTTAAGTGAGTTTTACAATTACATTGTATTTATCGCTTCTCATAATTTTCAAATTTTCAAATCAACTCATTTTCAAATTGTCTTCGTAGAACTTCCAAAACCCTTCTTTAATCTCATCGCGAACACGAATAAATTCGCTCCAGATAAATTCATCGGTTCCTTCA
>JAUYTA010000757.1 GCA_030695265.1 Bacteroidota bacterium | reverse complement strand
CCCCGATGGCTCCATTGTAGGTTTTTTGTCCGGTCGAAAGAGCAGTTCCGGCTGCAGCCGAATCGGTAATGTATTTATCTGCCGATGCTGTTTTCATAAACCCAATATGTTTGAAGTTGTCAAGAAACAGTTGTCCGCCGTTGGCAGTAATAGCTGCAAATACCTGAGCTACCCCCATTCCGTCGCCAATCATCACAATTACATTTTTCGGCTTTTTGCCTTTAAACTTCTGAGGGAAGGTTTTTACTTCGTATTTTGATCCTCCAGTATATACTTTCAGGGAATCCTTTGCCTGAACAGTAAGATAATTGTCCTGGCTGAAAACTTGTTGCGATAAAAACAAAATTACCGCAATCGTCAATATTTTATGCTTCATTTAAAAAGTGGTTTAAAAGATTTATTTTAATTTAGAACAGACTTAAACAATTACGGTTCATTCTTTCTCAGAAATGAACCGTTTCCATTTAAACATCTTGTAAAAATAGTTGAATTTGCCGATAAACCTTGTTCTGAAAAATTAAGTTTTGATGACAAACCGGAGTCTAAACGACTTTGTCTTTAAAAAGTTTTACCTGAACAGCGGTATAACCTTTAAGTCCTTTTTCTACTTCAAAATTTACAAGGTTACCTTCTTTAATCGCTTCGAGTACATTGTTTACGTGTACAAAAATGCTTTCCTGCGATTCTGCATCCCGAATAAATCCATAACCTTTCGAGTCATTAAAAAAGGTTACTGTTCCTTTTCGAATTGGGTCGTAAGGAATATTTTCCTGCTTACGGATGCTGATTTCAATATCTTCAGAGTTAATGATAGTCTTCTTTTTGGTGGGATCAGGAGGAGTAGAGGTGATCATGCCATTTTCGTCAACATAAGCAATCATATCATCGAGGCTGCTTGGTTTATCGTTGTCTTTTCGTTCCAGGCGCTTCTTTTCTTTGTCTTTTCTCTTTTTGTCTTTTTTGTTCTTTACTTCTTTTTTGTTGAACGTTTCCTGCGATCTACCCATAATTACAAATTTATTTTCGTTTATATAACTTCTGCAAAGATAAGGTTTTACATTCAAATTCTCATGAATATTTTTCTATGATTTCAAACAGCGAAAACATCCCCTAATTTTACCTAATCGAGAATTAACATTCCTTCACTCTAATATCGGGTACATTTGCCTAATTTTGACGCTTTACAAAGAAGCAGAAGGATATGCAAAACTTAAATTACGGAGTTGTAGGGAATTGCAGAAGTGCAGCGCTGATATCGGAAACAGGCAGTATTGATTGGTTTTGTTTTCCTGATTTTGATTCGCCATCTATCTTTTCCAAAATACTGGATGTTGAAAAAGGGGGAGAATTTAGTTTCGAAGTTTCTGATAAATATTCAATCACCCAAAAATATGTGGAGAACACAAATATTTTAAGCACACTATTTACTTCTGATGAAGGCAGTTTTGAAGTGCTTGATTTTATGCCCCGCTATAAACTGAATGATGAAAATCATTATCTTCCTCCTGAAATATACAGATATATCAAACTATTATCGGGCAACCCAACCTTCAGGATTAATTATAATCCAAAGATGAAATATGCTGAGAAGGAGGTCGTTCATTCCATCAAAAAACGATTTATCAGAAGCCACAACGTCGATGATATTTTAGACTGCGTTTATCTCTATTCAAGCCTTCAATTTGCTTTAATTCTCGGCAAAAAAGAAATTGTGCTTGAAAATGATCAGTTTATCCTCTTATCGAACAACCAAAAACTGATCACAATTGACATTGAACGGGTTAGCCTTGAATACAACCGCACAAAAATTTATTGGCTCAACTGGGTAAACCGTTCCAAAAAGTTCAAGGTACACAACACGATTGTCACACGCAGCATGTTGGTTTTAAAGCTGATGTCGTTTCATCCGACAGGTGCGGTTTTGGCAGCTTTAACCACCAGTATTCCTGAAACAATTGGCGAAGTCCGAAATTGGGATTACCGCTTTTGCTGGCTCCGCGATGCATCCATGTCGATAGACACCCTAATGGATATGGGCCATTACGGGGCAGCACGCCGGTTTATGGTATTTATAAAAAGTATCCTGAAGTCGAAGCAGGATAAGTTTCAGATCATGTACGGTATCCGTGGCGAACGCATCCTGCACGAAGAAGAGTTGTTGCATTTGGCCGGATACGAAAATTCGAGACCTGTCAGGATTGGTAATGCTGCCTATTTCCAGAAGCAAAACGATGTGTATGGCTATCTGATGAATGTTATTTTGCAGTATTACAAATATTTCCCCGGAACGCTCGACGAGATTGAAGACATTTGGGAAGTGGTACGAAACATTATCAGGGCAGTAATAGCAGACTGGGAAAACCCGGACAACGGAATCTGGGAAATTCGTAACTCCGACAAACATTTCGTTTTCTCGAAAGTGATGTGCTGGGTTACCCTCGACCGGGGTATAAAGATTGCCCATTTGCTGAACATGAAAGAATATGCGAAACTTTGGAAAAAGGAGGCTGACAGGATCAGAAAGGATATTCTGGAAAATGGCTGGAACGAACAGATGCAAAGTTTTACTCAAACATACAACGAAACCGATTTGGATGCTTCACTTTTGCTGATGGAAGAATACGCCTTCATTTCAGGTTCCGACGAACGTTTCAAAAAAACAGTTCAGGCAATAAAAAAAGAACTCTTTTACAAAGGATTAATGTATCGCTATATCAATGCCGATGATTTTGGACGATTGTCATCATCGTTTACTATCTGCACCTTTTGGCTGATACGCGGACTTTATGTAACAGGTGAAACGGAAGAAGCTTATGATATTTTTAACCGGATTGTTGGCTACTCAAACCATCTGGGACTATTCAGCGAAGACCTGGACTTTGAAACAAAAAGGCAACTGGGCAATTTCCCTCAGGCATATTCGCACCTGGCCTTGATAAATACTGCATCTTTATTCTCAGAAGAACGGCATTTATCCAGGTTTATACGTCCTTAGCCCGAACGTTATTGTGATTCAACCGGACTTTTGCGAAGCAGTCGGGGTAATTGGCCTGAATAAAGTCGATGACTTTCTCGCGGACTTCGGTGCGCAGATCCCAGTTTTTTGAGGCATCGCTGCTGCTAACCAATATTCTCATTTCTTTGTACAACTCGTTGGTATTGGTAATCTGAACATTAAATACACGTTTGTCCCAATTGGGATTGTCTTTCAATATTTCAGGAACAAAATCCCTGATTGCCTTCACCGGAAGGTCGTAACCGACATAAAAAAAGACTGTTCCCATTATATCGGCACTTGTTCTGGTCCAGTTTTGGAAGGGCTTTTCGAGGAAATAGTTGACAGGAAGCATCAGCCTTCGTTCATCCCAAATTTTCACCACTACGTAAGTCAGTGTAATTTCTTCAATCCTGCCCCATTCTCCTTCCACAATCACCACATCGTCGAGACTGATAGGTTGTGTAATGGCAATCTGGATACCGGCAAGGAACATCCCAATGCTTTTCTGGGCTGCAAATCCGATAATTAACCCCGCAACACCGGCCGAAGCCAGCAAACTGGTTCCAACTGCTTTTGCACCATCAAAAGTCATCAGGACAACCGAGATAGTAATGATTACAATTATTGTATCCGCAATATTCTGAAAAACGGTCAGTTGTGTAAGCCTTCTTCTGGCATGAAGGTTATCGGCCACCGAAACATCGAGTTTTTTATGCAACAAAAAGACACCCAGCTTCACAAATTTCATGAGTATCCAACCAACTGAAAGGATAAGTACAATATTATTGGAGTGGATCAAATATTTAAAAATAGTAAGATCTTTCAGAAATAAATGGGCAAATGATTTGATCATGATCCACACCAAAAGCCACAAAAATGGGATTTTAAAAATGTCAAGCATAAAATCATCCCACTTGTTTTCTGTCTTTAGTGTATAAATCTTCAGGCGTTTATAAATAAGCATATAAACAAAAAGAAAAACTACGATTACAACAACCATCAGTAATATTGCTGTGAAATTTATCGTGTCGCCCGTATTTTCCATATCGATTGATTAATTTATTTTTCAGAAATTAAACTGTTCAGAAATTCTACCGTTTTTAATTGCATCAGACTATACCTTGCATGTTCCGAAATAGAACCTACTTTTATGGTAATTGCATCTGCCGGCATAGCGTGAAACATATCTTCATCTGTAATATCATCGCCCATTGCCATTATAAAGTCATAATTATCAGTGCCCATCAGGCGGGTAGCTTCCACTCCCTTATCGACACCGACAGTTTTCACTTCAATAACCTTGCTTCCCCGCATAATCTGAAGGTTTAAACGTACGCATGGATTCATCAACGCGTTGACAAGTTGTTGCTGTCTGAGTTCAGCCAGCCATTTGTCACAATTACGATAATGCCAGACGATTGAAGTTTTTTTCTTTTCAATTCTCGATCCGGGTGTTTTGTCAGTGGTTTTTTGAAGAATATCCAATATCTCGTCATCATCAGGAAACTTAGTTCTCACATTCTCTTGCCATACACCATGTTCTTTAAAAAATGCGCCATGTTCCGATGCTAAGTTGATGTCTAGCTCACTAAGCCACTTGTCTAAAAATTCAGAATCCCTGCCACTGCTGATAACCACATTGTTCCTTTTATCGGCTGCCAGGAGTTTCAATGTCCCGATCAAATGCTTATCCGGAACAGCCAATTCCGGATTTTTTACAATCGGAACAAGCGTACCGTCGTAATCAAGGATGATAAGCCTTCTTTTTGCTTTTCTGTATAATTCTCTAATTTGATTCAACGATTCAACGCCTATTTTTTTATTCTGAAGTAAAGTATTTATGTCTTTTATAGTTGCCAATTCTGTTGTAAAATCATACGCCCATTTGTTAACTGTTTGTTTCGAAAGGGTTTTGCGCATCT
>JAUYTA010000541.1 GCA_030695265.1 Bacteroidota bacterium | reverse complement strand
ACGATGCTCGAATGGCTTTGTTGGGCGAATGGCAACATGGGGCAGGGCAGGGGTGCTCCGATCTGGTGATGGTTACCCTGGGAACCGGCATTGGATCGGCAGTTTTGATTGACGGCGAGTTGCTGATTGGAAAACATTTTCAGGCAGGAAACCTGGGTGGACACTTTGTGGTGAATCACAAAGGAACCGTTTGCACTTGTGGAAATATTGGTTGTGTAGAAGCTGAAGCATCCACCTGGCGTTTGCCATCGTTATTGAAAGAGCATCCTGAATTTGATCAAAGTGCGCTAAAAAATGAAGATATTCTGGATTTTAGAGCATTATTCAGTCATGCCGGAAACAAGGATCGGGTGGCCAAAGATATATTGGATCATTGTCTTTCAGCCTGGGCTGCCGGAATCATCACGATGATCCACGCCTTCGATCCTGAAATGATTATCCTGAGTGGCGGAATCATGAAAAGTTCTGAGGTCATTTTGCCTGCCCTTCAGGAAAAAGTGAACCAGCTGGCCTGGACTCCATGGGGAAAGGTAAAACTTGTCGAAGCTAAATTTCCGGATTCGGCTGCTTTGTTTGGGGCTGATTACCTGGTTCGAATAAACATAAATGCTAAGTGCAAAACCACATAGGCACATAGTTCACAATAGATATATTCCTATGTGTTCTATGTGCCTATGTGGTTCATAAAATGAATAAGAATGAAGTATTTAAACAAACCCTCGAAATTTGCAAACCTCCCGGTTGTGGAGGTAAAAAATCCATCTTACAAAGTTGAAAACGGCTGGGAAGCTGTTTGTGTCCGCTTGAACAACGCAATATCAGAAATTGCCGGCAAGAAAAAACTGGTGGTGATTGAAACCTATCAGGGCGTAATCCATGAAGAACTGATTTCGAACCTGAAAGCGGGCCTGAAATGTGATCGTTTTATTCTGGCTTCAGAATATATGTTGCCTGAAGAAGAGATCAAAAAGCTGGTTTTTCAGGATGTGACCAACGACCGCATTTTCGGCTTTCTCACCCGCTTGACAATGGATACCTTTTTCGATCCTGAAAGAGTAAAAGCCATTCAATCAGAAATTGCTGATACAAAGGAAGGAGTCATAGTCATTTACGGAAGCGGTGCTTCATTGCTCTGTCCAAAAGTCCCCTCCTTCGGAGGGGATTTAGGGGAGGCTTGGAGTTCTCTTCTTATTTATGCAGACATGGCTCGTTGGGAAATACAACTCCGGATGCGCCAGCATTTAGTGGATAATTTGGGCGTGAAAAATCGCGATACTGCTGACTGGATGCTTCTTTATAAACAAGGTTTTTTTGTGGATTGGCGCGTTTGCGACCGCCTGAAAAAGACACTGTTCGATAAATGGGATTTCGTGCTCGATACCAACAAAATTGGTCAGCCAAAACTGGTTGAAGGCAAAGCTATTTTGGAAGGTCTCGAACTAGCCACCAATCGTCCATTTAGCGTGGTTCCGTTTTTTGATCCCGGTCCGTGGGGCGGACAATGGATGAAAGAAGTCTGCAACCTTGATGAATCGGCTCCCAATTATGCCTGGTGTTTCAATTGTGTTCCTGAAGAAAATAGCTTGTTGCTGAAATTTGGCGAAGATGTAATCGAAATTCCATCCATTAATCTTGTCTTTCGTCATCCGCGCGAATTGTTGGGCGATCCGGTTCACGGGCGTTTTGGCGACGAATTCCCCATTCGATTTGACTATCTCGATACGATGGAAGGCGGTCATTTGAGCCTTCAGGTTCACCCGTTGACTGAATACATTCAGGAGAAATTTGGTTTGCATTACACGCAGGACGAAAGCTATTATATGATGGAGGTGGAAGACGATGCCATTGTTTACCTCGGTTTGCGTGAAGGGGTAAATCCGGAAGAAATGCTGGCTGATCTGGAAGAAGCACAGGCAGGTGGAAAACCATTCGAGGCCGAAAAACATGTACAAACCTGGCCAATGAAAAAGCACGATCATGTGTTGATTCCGGCTGGAACCATACACTGTTCAGGAAGAAGCAGTATGGTGCTCGAAATCAGTGCAACACCCTACATTTTTACTTTTAAATTATGGGATTGGGGACGTTTGGGAATGGACGGAAAACCACGTCCGATCAATATTGAGCACGGCAAAAAGAATATTCAATGGGATCGGACAACTGAATGGACCCGCCAAAATCTGGTCAACCGTATTGAAAAAGTGGCAGAAGGCGATGGCTGGGTGGAAGAACGAACCGGTTTGCACGAACGCGAATTTATTGAAACCCGCCGCCACTGGTTCACAAAAAAAACGGAACACCATACCAGCGGCGGGGTTCATGTGATTTGCCTGGTTGAAGGCGATGAAGTAATTCTTGAAAGCCCGGCCAATGTCTTTGAGCCTTTTGTAGTGCATTATGCCGAAGTGTTTATTGTGCCGGCAAAAGTTGGTGCATACACCATTCGCCCATACGGAGCAGGCGAAGGCCAGAAATGCGGTACCATGAAAGCATATGTGAGGTTTTGATTTTTTAACCACAAAGACACGAAGACACAAAAGGACATTATTCATAGTGTCTTTGTGCCTTCGTGTTTCAATAAAAATATGGTTATTATGAATTTTTATCCCGGATTTGATATACAACCCACTACCCAGCCGATGGGTTTTGAATATGGCCCTGATGTTTTTGGTCCCGAAGTGGAGAACCGCACACTCGATTCTATTCGAAATAGCCTGCGAAATCCTGATTGTGCGGGGCCCGACCCGGTTTATTCCATTGCGATGGATATGGGTAAAATCGATCACCTCCACCTGCTAAAGCAACATCACTTGTTGTATGGTGCGGTGACTTACGCTGCTGGTCGTTTGGGGGATGAGCCCGTTCGCAGTCAGGGACATATCCATACGGTTTCACCGTTTTCGGGTTGGTCAACTCCTGAAGTGTATGAAATATGGTCGGGCAAGGCCATTATTTATATGCAGGAAACGGCAGATGACCAACCGGGGCGCTGTTTTGCTGTGGTAGCCGGTCCGGGCGAAGTGGTGATTGTTCCGCCGTATTGGGCACATGCCACCATTAGCGCCGATGCCGGGCAGCCGCTTACGTTTGGCGCTTGGTGCGACCGCGAATATGGTTTTGAATACGATGGAGTCCGCGCCCACAAAGGACTGGCCTGGTTTCCGGTGATTGCCCCTTCAGGAGAAATTGAATGGCAGAAAAACCCGAATTATGCGGAATGTGACTTGGTTGTGAAAAGTCCTGAAATATATACCCAACTGGGAATTGAACCCGGAAGATCTATTTATAATCAGTTTGAATCCGATCCGGAGAAATTTTTGTTTGTGCCGCGGCCACAACTGGTAAAAGAAGTTTGGGAAAACTTTGTTCCCTGAAAGAAGGAGGGGGAAGGTATAAAATTGATTGAGATCCAATTCACGCAAGAGGTTCAGAGCATCGGGATGCAAAAACGAGACCGGCGAAAGG
>JAUYTA010000739.1 GCA_030695265.1 Bacteroidota bacterium | reverse complement strand
TTCCTGATTGAGTATGGAGTGGAAGATGTAAATAAGCAGGTTGAGTTGATGATGACACGTAAATTGGTTGACACAGGTAAAAAGATTCACAGCGGACGTTCGCGCAACGACCAGGTTTTGCTTGACCTGAAACTTTTTACCCGTTCTGAAATTCAAAAACTGGTAGTCGCCACCAATGAATTGTTTGAAAAGTTGTTGGCTAAAGCCGAAGCGAACAAACAATACCTGATGCCGGGTTACACGCATTTACAGGTTGCCATGCCATCATCTTTCGGATTGTGGTTCAGCGCTTATGCCGAAAGTTTGGTCGATGATCTGGTTTTGTTGCAGGCTGCATACAAAATTACCAACCAGAATCCACTTGGATCTGCTGCCGGATATGGTTCTTCCTTTCCGCTTGACCGGCAATTGACAACCGATTTATTGGGTTTCGAATCGATGAACATCAACGTGATTTATGCCCAGATGGGACGCGGCAAGATGGAGAGAACCGTCGCTTTTGCTTTGTCGTCGGTGGCTGCCACCATTTCGAAATTCGCTTTTGATGTTTGTTTGTTCATGAGCCAGAATTTTGGCTTCGTTTCGCTTCCCGACGAGCTTACGACGGGTTCGAGCATTATGCCGCACAAGAAAAACCCGGATGTGTTTGAACTCGTTCGCTCGCATTGCAATAAAATACAGGCTATTCCATACCAAATCAACCTAATGACCAATAACCTTCCAAGTGGTTATTTCCGCGACCTGCAAATTCTGAAGGAAGTTTTTCTACCTGCATTTCAGGAATTAATGGATTGCATAAGTATTGCCGGTTTTGCAATCGAAAATATGACGGTGACAAAAAATTTACTGGACGATGATCGGTACAAATACGTGTTCAGCGTTGAAGATGTGAATAAACTTGTAATGCAGGGTGTGCCGTTCCGCGATGCATATAAGGCTGTTGGCGGCCAGATTAACGAAGGAAACTACAAGCCGAGTCGTGAGATAAATCACACTCATGAAGGTAGTCTCGGAAATTTATGTCTTGAACAGATTGCCGGAAAAATGGAAACCGTTATTGAAGGTTTTGAATTTCAGGAAATAGAAAAAGCATATTCGAAATTGCTGGGAAAAGTTTAGATGCTTTTTATCAACATGTAAGCAGTTTAAATTCTAATCGAGCAGTTTGTCAGGATTTGTTAATTTATCGTTATTTATTGATTTCTGCCGGATTAAAATAAATGGTTGGATTCCATTCTTAATATGCTGCTATTTAGTGTCTTGTGTATATTGTGTGAAGTTTTTCTTCCCGTAATGGCCGAATTTCTCAATCCCATTGGTTTTACAGAATTTGAATTTTCTGTAAAAATGACTACTTTCGCTTTCAGTTCGTAAGAAAAAAGATTGATTTACTTATAAATTCTCAGTATTTGCCGATTGATTCGTTCAGAATGATTTTTTTACTGATGATCTGTAAGCTTTTTGTGAAAACAAAATATTTAAAAATAAAGACAATGAGTATAGGATATCCAAAAGCGCAGGGGTTGTACGATCCGGCCAATGAGCACGATAATTGCGGAATTGGATTTGTTGCCCACATTAAAGGGCAGAAATCGCATGAAATTATCGAACGGGGATTAGAGGTTCTTGAAAATATGGATCACCGTGGCGCTACCGGTTCTGACAATAAAACAGGTGATGGCGCCGGTATTTTAATGCAAATACCTGATCAATATATCAAGGAAGTTTTGAAAGTGAATATTCCGGCTTCAGGCAAGTTCGGAACAGGTTTGATTTTTCTGCCTCAGGATAAGGAGGATGCCAATATCTGTCAGGAAATTTTAAGCAAATATATCAAGCAGGAAGGACTTGAACTGATTGAATACCGCGATGTGGCTGTTGACAGCTCCGCCCCGGGCGAAATTGCAAAACTAACAGAACCTTATGTCAGGCAAATATTTGTGAAAGCTGATCTTGAACAGGATGTGCTGGAGCAGAAATTATACCTTGCCCGTAAACAGGCTGAAAAAGAAATCCGGGAATCAAAAATAAAATCAAAAGGCGCATTTTATATACCGAGTTTATCGTCGAAAACCATCATTTACAAGGGGATGCTGACTCCCGGTCAGCTGAGGGATTATTTCAAAGATCTTACCCATCCGAAATTTACCAGCGCCATTGCTTTGGTACATTCAAGGTTCAGCACCAATACTTTTCCGACATGGGATCTGGCTCAGCCATTCCGCATGATTGCCCACAACGGCGAGATCAATACCATAAAAGGCAACCGCATGTGGATGCAGGCGCGCGAAGGATTGCTGAAATCGGAAGTGTTTGGCGAAGACCTGAAAAAACTGTTTCCGGTAATAGAACCCAATAAATCCGACTCAGCTTCATTTGACAATACACTCGAATTCCTGCACCAGACAGGGCGTTCGGTGCCTCATGTATTGTGTATGATGATTCCTGAATCGTTCAACTCGAAAAACCCGATTCCTGACAGCCTCAAAGCTTTCTACGAATACCATTCAACCATTATGGAACCATGGGATGGCCCGGCCTCCATGGTTTTTTCCGATGGACGGTACATTGGCGGAACCCTCGACCGCAACGGATTGCGCCCTTCAAGATACATTATTACCAAAAACGATATGATCGTGATGGGATCAGAAGTTGGGGTGCAAACTTTCCCTGCTGAAGATGTGAAAGAAAAAGGCCGTTTACGTCCCGGAAAAATTCTGCTGGTTGATACCAAATTGGGAATTATTATTCCTGATAAAGAGGTAAAAGCACAGTTAAGTTCCCGTAATCCATATGGTAACTGGTTGAAGGAAAATCGTTTGGTAATGGATGATATTGAAGTGAAACAACGTGTTTCTTCATCACTCGGCGATCAGTTTTTTACCTTGTCGAAAGTCTTTGGCTATTCGAAAGAAGATATGGAGATGATTATCACCCCAATGGCCGTTTCAGGAGTAGAACCTACCAGTTCGATGGGTAATGATACGCCGCTGGCATGTTTCTCGGAAAAACCACATCGTTTCTTCGATTATTTCCGTCAGGTATTTGCCCAGGTTACCAATCCACCTATCGACTCTATCCGCGAAGGGCTTGTTATGTCGCTGACCAATTACATCGGTTCATTACATTCAAATATTCTGGACGAATCAACGGAACACGCCAAACTGATTAAATTCGAAGAGCCGATCATTACCAATACCGACCTTGGAAAGATCAAAGACCTGAAACACGAACAGTTTTCTCATGCCATTTTACCCATGGTATTTCCGGTAAAAGATGGTGCTGAGGGTTTTCAAAAGGCATTTGACAATTTGCTGAAACTTGCCGAAAAAGCAGTGGATGACCGCAAGAATTTCATCATTCTTTCCGACCGTCAGGTTTCCGCAGAATATGCTCCAATCCCTTCATTACTGGCAGTCGCAGCCGTACACCATCACCTGATTCAGACACAAAAAAGGATGCAGATCGGGATCATTGTTGAGACTGGCGAAGCCCGCGAGATTGCACATTTTGCCTTGTTATTTGGCTATGGAGCCAGCTCGGTGAACCCTTATCTGGCTTTTGCGGCCATCGACGATATGGTTAAAAACGGACAGATTAATCTGAAGTATTCAGAAGCCCGCTACAACTATATCAAATCTATTGATAAAGGTCTGTTGAAAGTGATGTCAAAAATGGGAATCTCAACACTTCGGAGTTATCAGGGGTGTCAGATATTTGAAGCGTTGGGCATAAGCGATGAACTAATTGCCAAATATTTTACCGGAACTGCTTCCAAATTTGGAGGAATGGGTTTTGAAGAGATTTGTCAGGAATCACTTTTATTCCATAAGGAAGCTTTTGGAAAAAAGAAACACCTGATCAATAATAATTTCGAAAGTGTAGGAACTTATCATTACCGTAAAAACGGCGAGCACCACGCATGGAACCCCGAAACAATCGGATTGCTGCAATGGGCTACACGTACCAACGATTACAGCGTATTCAAGGAATTCTCCAAATTGGTGGATATTGAAAATGCCAAACCTACCTTTATTCGCGGTTGTCTGAAATATAAGAGGAACCCGATTGATATTTCGCTGGTCGAGCCGGTTGAAAGCATCATGAAACGTTTTGTTACCGGCGCCATGTCGTACGGATCCATCAGTAAAGAAGCCCACGAAGCTTTGGCTGTTGCAATGAATTCCATCGGCGGACGAAGCAATACGGGTGAAGGTGGTGAAGATGCCGAACGTTTTGGAACCAATAAACGCAGCGCGATCAAACAGGTTGCTTCGGGACGTTTTGGAGTAACCAACAATTACCTGATCAATGCCGACGAGTTGCAGATTAAAATTGCACAGGGAGCAAAACCGGGCGAGGGCGGGCAGTTGCCAGGTTTTAAGGTCAACAATATTATTGCGAAACTCCGGAATTCTACTCCCGGTATTACGCTGATTTCCCCTCCGCCGCACCATGATATTTATTCGATTGAAGATTTGGCGCAGTTAATTTACGACCTGAAAGTAACCAACCCTAGAGCGAAAGTTTCGGTAAAACTGGTTGCGGAAAATGGGGTAGGGACCATTGCCGCCGGTGTGGCAAAAGCTTTTTCAGATGTGATTATCATTGCAGGTTGCGAAGGCGGTACAGGTGCAAGTCCGGCAAGTTCAATAAAATTTGCCGGATTGCCAGCCGAGTTGGGTATTGCCGAAGCGCAGCAAACATTGGTAATGAACAACCTTCGTGGTCGTGTGAAATTGCAGGTTGACGGTCAGCTTAAAACAGGTCGCGACGTGGTGATTATGGGAATGTTGGGCGGCGAAGAATTCGGATTTTCAACATCAGCGCTCATTACTTTGGGCTGTATAATGATGAGGAAATGTCACCTGAATACTTGTCCTGCCGGTATTGCCACACAGGATGAAACACTTCGCAAACGGTTCATCGGTCGCTCTGAATATGCGATCAATTTCTTCCGGTTTATTGCCACTGAAGTTCGGGAGCACCTTGCAGAACTTGGATT
>JAUYTA010000738.1 GCA_030695265.1 Bacteroidota bacterium | reverse complement strand
AATGACGACGATATTATTAAAATCGATACCCGCGACCGTTCTTATTATGAACGCGTAAAGAAATAATTGAAATTTATTCAAACTTGGAAAATGGTCTGCTTGTCGGGCCATTTTTTTTATGCCTTATTTTCAGGAAAGGTTTCAGCCTGAGCTGCTTTTCGGGTGTAAATATCAACGGCCACAATAATGGCAGTAAATCCCCAAAATGGTACCGAGAGTTTATCGGTATCCAGAAAGTTATTCAGTATTCCGTGAATGTAGTAAGTTATTAATCCAAGCAGAGCGCTCATCACAATTGTTTTCAATCGTTTATCCGTTGCCCTTGTGTAGGTGTGAATTCCGGTATAAATAACCACTCCAATCAATATCAGAAACGAAAATAGTCCCATAAATCCTGATTCTGCCATTGGACCAAGGTATTCGCTGTGTGCATTTCCTCCATCAGCCGAGTTGGTGCTGATAATTGTCCGGTTGGCTGTGATTTGGAAAGGTGCATAATTAAACATATAGGTTCCCGGACCCCATCCAAATATTGGTTTTTCTTTATACATACTGATGGCACAACTCCACCGGTTGAGGCGTTCCAGATTTGAAGCATCAGAAGAAATGTTTGAAATGGAAGAAACATGTTCGGTGAGATTCGCCGAAGATTCTGTATCATTTCGTTCCAGATACATCAAAATTGGTTTCTGAAAAACCAGAACTACCGAAAGCATAACAAGAAAGATTATGAAAATGGGTTTAAACCTTATTTTCAGGCGCAAAACAGCCCAGATACCAAAAGCAGCAATCATGCTTAACCATGCTGCACGGGCATACGAAAGAATAAGTCCCATTAAAAGTATGCCCAAGACAATATGTACAAAAAAATTTACCCGTGGCGAATAAATCTTCGTGAATGAAAAGCCAAATAAGAATGGTAAATACATAGCAACGGCTGCACCGTATGAAGTGTGGTCGTTGTACAAAGGATTAACAACAAAATTAGCCGCCTGTTTATTCCAGAGGCCATAACCGAGGTGTCGGTAGGTTGCATAGAAAATCACAATCAGCAGGGGTATTGTATATAACCAAACATACTTTTCAATATTTTTCCCCGATTCGAAGAGTTTGGCAGTAAGTAAGTAAAAACCAACTATGAACCAGACTCTTGTCAGAAAAGCTTTAAAGGATACTATTGGCATGGTGCTGGTAAAGGTTGTCAGCAACATCCAGAATAAGCTGAAATAAATGGCCAGTGTAACCGGATGCCACATAATATCGCGGTCAAATTTTCCGGTGGAAACAAACTTCAGGATAAAAAGGAGCAGTATTCCAAAAAGCAAAGGCTCGGTAGGTAAGAACATGTTAAATGACAGCCCCGGCATTATTTCAGACAAGGGCAGCGAGAGCGGAGTAAAAAATACAATCAGGTACAAAAGTTTGTCGAAGGCATAAATTGCCAGCAATATAATTCCTAAAATCAGGGGCATAGCATTGAAAATCATTGAATGCTTCTGAACCAGAAAATAAGCATTCAGCAAAATAAACAATGCCGAAACAATGTAAAAAAGGGCAACTTTTATCCTGGCCTGGTACACAGTTTAGGTGGTTTTTTTGTTTTCTATCAGTAAAACAACCAATAGTTCAACTAAAAGTGCAGAGAAAGTAGAAATTAACAGGATGATTGAGCGTACCGGGTAGGATTTTTTATCAGCCGGAATAGGGTTTTGAACGCGCTGCCCATAAATAATATTTCTGTTCGCACTACTGACTGATTGATCATAGACTTTCATAATAGAATCTTTCTGGCTGACCAACCTTCTTTGCTGCAAATCAAGAATTTCATATTCTCCGCCTTTCTCCGATAGGTTTTTTAGCCATTGGCTGAGCTCTTTTCCACCGGCGGTGTTCTTTTGCTGATTCGCCAAAACCTTTACCATTCCTTTCGTGATTTCCTCAGCTTGTGTACGGAAATCCAGAATTTGATATTCGGTGCGGAAAAAATTTAACTTTTCTTCCAGAGAATCAACTTTGTTGCTGATCAATGCATAATCTTTTTTCGCGATGGTTGCAACTTCTTTATATTTGATTTTATGCATCATCCCAACTTTTTCGTCGAGGAAGCGAATGATGGAGTCGCACATGTCGCAGGCCCTTTGCGGGTCGGTATCCAGCACTGAAATTTCAACGGTTTCGTATTGCGTTTTTTTAAATTTTACATTGTCGTTGAATTCTGCCAGCATATAAGTCAAATATTGCGGCTCCTCTTTGCTAATCTTATAAGCTTCGTCCAAATTGAATGCATCAATCATCCGCAGTTTAATATCAAGCGAATTAATGATTTCAAGCAATTGTTCACTTTGAGATTCATCGCTGAATATATAAATATTGTTGCTGGGGTAAATCAGCGCTGTGGATTTATACTTGGGTTTAATAAATGTTGAAGAAGAGAAGATTGCTGAAACAACAAATGCAAGAATGCCAACAATTATAAAATGCGTCCTCCACTTCCATATTATTTCAACAAGATTCTGATTATTAAAAAAGTTTGTCATAGAAAGGCCTTTTGGTTGAATTTTTAACGGAACAACGGTGTATTTATTACTGAAAATTGAAATATATACTGAAAATTATTCAACAACCAGCAGAAAGTAATTCTTCTTTCCTTTTTGAATCAGGATATGTTTGCCATCAATGAGGAAATCTGAATTTATGACCAATTCAGGATCAGTTACTTTGTCTTTGTTGATACTTAGACCGTTTCCCTGAATCGTGCGGCGCAATTCTCCTTTTGATGGAAATACCATCGCTTTTTCAGCCAAAAGTTCAACCACTTTTATTCCTGTATTCAGTTCTTTTCCTGAAATTTTGAATTGTGGAACTCCTTCAAAAACTGCCAGAAATGTTTCTTGGTCGAGTTTCCGGAGCAATTCGGCAGTTCCCTGTCCAAAAAGGATTTGTGAAGCTTCAACTGCCATCTCATAATCTTCGCGCGAATGCACCACTACGGTCACTTCTTCGGCCAATCGTTTTTGCAGAAATCGCAAATGAGGGGCTTCTGAATGTTGCCCAATCAGTTCGGCGATTTCGTTTTTTTGCAGAAGTGTAAATATCTTGATGTATTTTTCAGCATCTTCATCGGAAGTATTCAACCAGAACTGAAAAAATTTGTAGGGCGAAGTCAGTTTTGGGTCGAGCCAGACGTTTCCTGATTCGGTTTTTCCAAACTTGGTGCCATCGGCTTTTTTAATCAGCGGACAAGTAAGTGCAAAAGCTTCACCACCGGTTTTTCTGCGGATCAGTTCGGTACCGGTGGTAATGTTCCCCCACTGGTCGGAACCGCCCATTTGCAGTTTTACATTTTTTGCCTGGTAAAGATGAAGGAAATCGGTTCCCTGAACCAGCTGATAAGTAAATTCGGTAAACGACATTCCGGTACTGCTTTCAGAATCCAACCGTTTTTTTACCGAATCTTTCGACATCATGTAATTGACAGTGATGTGTTTGCCAATGTCGCGGATGAAATCCAGAAATGTAAATTCCTTCATCCAGTCGTAATTGTTGACCATTTCGGCTGCATTCGGAGCATCCGATTCGAAATCCAGAAATTTTGCAAGCTGCTTTTTAATGCATTCCTGATTGTGGCGCAGGGTTGGTTCGTCCAGTAAATTTCGTTCCTGCGATTTTCCTGAAGGATCGCCGATCATGCCGGTTGCTCCGCCAATAAGTGCAATGGGCTTGTGGCCTGAAAGCTGAAAATGTTTAAGCAGCATAACACCAACCAAATGGCCAATATGAAGTGAATCGGCAGTTGGGTCAATGCCAAGATATGCGGCTGTTAATTCTTTATCGAGTTGTTCTTTGGTTCCTGGCATGATATCGTGAATCATACCTCTCCACTTAAGTTCTTCAACAAAATTCATGGTTATTTTTCTTTTTGAACATTATAAATATTGCCGGAGTTTGTTAAATCCGGCAGTCAGAAAGGCTGAAACCCCCTTCCGAAAAATTTGGCCAAAGATATAAAATGAATGGTTCACCGTCGAAATATCTCCATGCAAAATGATCAGGTGATTTTTACCGGAGGTTTAGCTTCTTCATTTTTATTCTCATCAGTTGCATTCCAGAGCCTGATAAACGGGAATAAAGTTGGAACCAACTGTTTCATGGGCTCGTAAATTTTTGAGTCCCCTTTTTGTTTGGATGGTAAAATATGTACATTTTCATCAATGCTGTCAAACAGCAACAGAATAATACTCAAAATAACTGCTGTTTTAAGCACACCGAAAATGATTCCAGCCAGCCGGTTTAAAAATCCCAGGAAAACAGCCTTCACAACCGTATCGAGCATCTTCCCCATTATGTGGATCAGAATTACAATAAGAATAAAAGTCACCACAAATGCAATGGTGCTGAGGTATTCAGAATGGTAGCCTGTGTGTTTGGTTATAAATGAGGCAGTATAATCCGAAAATTTGATTCCTCCCCAAATTCCAAGAATCAAAGCAGCCAGCGAAGCAAGCTCGATAATAAAACCATTGCGGAAACCCTGTACGGCAGCTAATAGCAGTAAAATACCAAATACCAAATCGATGTAATTCATAAAGTAAGTGTTGAATGAAGACTCAAATTTCAGTAAAAGTAGGAAAATTATATTTCAGGAAACATTTGGCGCTTTTATTCGTGGGCTAA
>JAUYTA010000732.1 GCA_030695265.1 Bacteroidota bacterium | reverse complement strand
CGGCATCGTTTCACCGGTTTCGAAATGAACGGCAAACTGATCGAGCCACTCTTTTTCGTAGGCCCAGTTTTCGTGAATCTGCGAAGGCAGCTCAACAAAATCCCAATATACGTTCGTTCCCGAAGTTCCGGGAAACTGGCATTGCGATAACATGCCGTGCAATCCGTGTCCAAACTCCTGCAAAAAGGTGGTCACTTCGTCAAATGTGAGCAACGAAGGTGCATTTTCGGTCGGTTTCGAGAAATTGGTTACCAGCGAAACATGCGGCCTGATTTGATTTCCATTGACATTCGATTGTGTTCGGTAATCGGTCATCCATGCTCCTGAACGTTTCCCTTCGCGTGGGAAAAAATCGAGATACAGCACCGCCACAAACCGGTCATTTTTGTCGAGCACTTCGTAAGCAGTTACATCAGAATGGTACACTTCTATGCTTTTATTCTCCTTTAAATGAAGTCCGTAAAGCCGTTTTGCCAGCGAAAAAACACCGTCAATCACTTTTTCAAGCTGAAAATAGGGTTTCACCTCTTCATCCGTAAAATCATATTTTTCCAACTTTAATTTCTCCGAATAATACGCCCAATCCCATCGCTGAACAGTTCCGGTAAATCCCGATTTTTCAGCATATTCCTGCACTTCTTTAAACTCCGCCGAAGCAAAAGTGTTTGATTTCAGGTGCAAATCAGCTAAAAAACCGATCACTTTTTCGGGAGTTTCGGCCATCCGTTCCTGAAGTTTATATTCTGCATGGGTCTTAAAACCAAGCGATTTCGCCTTTTCCAGCCTTAACTCAACAATCCGTTTAATGACATCGTTGTTGTCAAATTCATTTCCGTGATTTCCCCTTGAACTTGAAGCTCGGAACATTTGCTCGCGTAAATCGCGGTTGTCGGCATATTTCAGGAAAGGAACGTAACTCGGGTATTGCAAATTAAATAACCAGCCTTCCTTTTCCTTCGACTTTGCCGATTGTGCAGCCATTTCGACGATCGACTCCGGAAGTCCGCTCAAATCTTTTTCATCAGTAATAAGCAACTCATACGCATTGGTTTCGGCCAGTACATTTTGCTGAAATGTGAGTCCCAGTTGCGACAATTCTTTGGTGATCGCGCGGTATTTTTCCTTGTCCGTTTCGTTCAGGTTGGCGCCGCTGCGAACAAACCGGCGATAGGTTTTTTCGAGCAAGGTGGTTTCTTCGGCATTTAAAACAAGGCTTTCGCGCTGATCGTAAACCGCTTTTATCCGGGCGAAAAGTTGCTCATTTAGTGTTATATCGTTCCCGAAATCCGAAAGCTTTGGCGCAACCTCCTGTGCAATATTCTGCATCTCGTCGCAGGTTTCAGCCGAATTCAGGTTAAAGAAAATACCTTTAATGCGTTCCAGTCTTTCGCCGGCCAGATCCAGCGCCACGATGGTATTGGCAAAATCAGGTTTCTCCGGATGGTCAATAATTTTCTGAACTTCCTGCTTCGCTTCTTCGATGGCTGCATCAAATGCCGGAAGATAATGTTCTATTTTAACCGCGCCGAACGGCGCTGTTTGGTGAATTCCCAGAAAGGGTTTTAACAAAGGGTTAGCCTCCCCCTGCCCCCTCCACAAGAGGGGGTTTTGGGAATCTGTATGCGAAGTTTTACTTTTTGACATGATGTTATTTTCCATGAATTAAATAAGGTTAAAATTTTTTCAGACACCTTTCCTTTTTTGATGCCTTGATGTTGGCGCTATCTTTTTTAAGCCCTCCCTTTTGGGGAGGGTTTGGGTGGGGCTTCAGGGTTTGGGTGGGGCTGTCTTTTTCTTCTCCACCGACCAGCCAAATTTGCCAATCGGGTCGCCCATTTTGAAATAATGTCCATGGGAATAGATCAGCGGATTCGATTTTTTCAGGCTGAATGCCCCGGTTTCCGGGTCGATGTAACGATCGTCGGCAATCACGTTTACCACTTCTGAAATGAACATGTGATGAACGCCCAGCTCGATGATTTGTTTCACCTTGCACTCGATACTGACAGGCGCTTCGGCCAAAATCGGCGCTTTCACAATGGTTGCAGGTGCCGGAGTCAATCCCATCTCCTTCCATTTGTTGTATTTCGCGCCCGAGCGGCAACCACACCAATCGGTGGCACGGGCCAATTCTTCGGTGGTCAGATTGATCACATATTCGCCGGTTCGTTTAATGATTTCGTATGAGTGACGGCCAGGCCTAACCGAAATGTAGCACATTGGCGGATCGCTGCAGATGGTTCCAGTCCATGCAATCGTAATCAGGTTATATTCTTCGGGAGTTTCACCACAGGTAACCAATACCGCCGGAAGCGGATAAATCATGGTTCCGGGTTTCCAATTTACTTTTGCCATTTTTTTGCTTTAGAATGCTATTCCTCCGGCAAAAATAACAAAACTCTGCTTTGAATATGGATTTGAAATGAAACAGATTGGATTGGTTTTATTTCTTGGCTTGTTTATTTCGCAAGCATTTGCACAGGATGCAATGAAAATTGCCGGCATTTGGTGGAATGACAAAAAGACTTCGAAAATTGAAGTAAAAGAAGAAAATGGAAAGTTCATTGGAACAGTGATCTACATTAATCCGGAGAAATACGTGAATGGCGAGCCGGAAAAGGATTTTAACAATCCGGATACGAAACTAAGGTCAAAATCCAGACTTGGCCTTCAGATTCTTTCAGGATTAAAGTACAATGCTGCCGACAAACAATGGCAGAATGGTAGTATTTATGATCCGGACAATGGAAAAACCTACGATTGTTTTGCATGGTTCGACAAAGATCCCAACGTGCTGAACCTTAAAGGTTATGTTGCGGGCATCAAGTGGCTGGGTAGGTCAACTGCATGGACCCGGGTGACCAAGTAGAAGCCTCCCCGAAACCCCCTAAAGCCCCACCCAAACCCTCCCCCAAAGGGAGGGCTTAAAGAGGCACTTGGAATGATGTTCCCACAAACCAATAATGTCTTGCGTTTCTTTCTCCCTTCTCCAAAGGAGAAGGGCTGGGGATGAGGCTTTTTTTCGTTTATCCCGAAACCTGCACATCGAAACCAATTGAGCGAACTCTTTCGGCAATTTTCTCCAAATCATCCAACCTTACTTTTTCGAGTCCGGTCGCCGGCGTATCGCGTTCGATGGTGTAAATCATCACCTGCGACGGTTTAATTTCAGCAACGAGCTTCATCCATTCAACGACCTCTGTTTCCGTGGTATTGTCGATTATTTCATTTTTGAAATTTCCCTTCAGAAACAAAGTTTGAATGATCACTTTTCCCTTGAACGATTTCAGGTTTTCAACCACTTTATGTAGGCTGAAATTCGATGCCGGACAATCAATTCTCCGGATGGTTTCTTCAAAACCGGAATCCAGTTTCTGAATATTATCTTCAATTTTCAGCAAAGCCCTCACCACCCCGGGCTTGTGCAACATGGTGGCATTCGATAGA
>JAUYTA010000728.1 GCA_030695265.1 Bacteroidota bacterium | reverse complement strand
TGGATTTAATTTTCTTGTCCATCAAATGTATCAGAAAGATAACGCTCAGAAACGCCCAACTTGAAACTTGGAACCTGAAACTTGAAACTCCCGTCACATCCTGAACACTCCATATCCCGGTTCTCCAAACTGCCGGTTCAGCGAAACAGAAATTGCCATTGCCAGCACTTTTCGGGTATCTGCAGGATCGATGATTCCATCATCCCACAAACGTGACGAGCTGTAATAAGCCGAACTTTCTTCATTAAATTGCTCAAGTAATTTATCTTCTGAACCATTGTTTCCAATGCTTTTCAAAACTCCGGAAGCTTGTTCACCACCCATCACGGAAATGCGCGAATGTGGCCACATAAACAGAAAATGAGGATCGAACGAACGTCCGGCCATGGCGTAATTTCCGGCGCCAAAAGAACCGCCAATTACTACCGTAAACTTTGGAACTGCTGCATTGGCCACTGCGTTGATTAGTTTTGCTCCGTCGCGCGCAATTCCACCGTGTTCGTATTTTTTTCCCACAATAAATCCGGTGATATTTTGAAGAAAAAGCAAAGGGATTTTACGCTGCACACACAACTGAATAAAATGGGCGCCTTTCAGCGAACTTTCAGAAGTTAAATAACTGTTGTTGGCGACGATCCCGATTGGAAAACCCCAGATTCGGGCAAAGCCTGTCGCCAGTGTTTTTCCGTAGTTAGCCTTGAATTCCTGAAATTCACTTCCATCCACCAAACGATTTATAATTGCATGAGCGTTGATTGGCTTTTTCAGATCAGCAGACAATAAACCATACAACTCTTCCGAAGAGAAAAGCGGCTCTTTTGCTGGCTGAATATCGATTTTTTGTTTCTCCTGAACGGGTAATCCTGCCACAATATTACGGCAGATTCGCAGTGCGTCAACATCATCTTCCGCAATGTGATCGGCAACACCCGAAATACTTGTATGTACCTCAGCGCCACCCAATTCTTCAGCCGTTACTTCTTCTCCGGTTGCTGCCAAAACAAGCGGTGGACCGCCAATAAAAATGGTTGCCTGATTGCGCACCATGATGGTTTCGTCGCTCATGGCCGGAACGTATGCGCCTCCTGCGGTGCAGGAACCCATCACCACCGAAATCTGCGGAATTCCTTCTGCCGACATGCGCGCCTGATTGTAAAAAACCCGGCCAAAATCAAAACGGTCGGGGAAAACGTTGGCTTGTTCTGGGAGGTAAATTCCTCCCGAATCGACCAGGTAAATACAAATGAGTTTATTTTGACGGGCGATTTCCTGTGCCCGAACGTGTTTTTTGATGGTTTCGCGAATGTACGTTCCGCCTTTGACGGTCGCATCGTTGGCTATAATCAGGCATTCCCGGCCATTGACAACTCCGATTCCGGTAATAATTCCTGCGGAAGGGAAAGCATTACCGTATTGATTGTAAGCAGCAAATGATGAAAGTTCGAGAAAGGGCGTTTGGGGATCGATTAATAGATTAATTCGTTCGCGGGCAAGCAACTTTCCACGTTCGCGATGCTTCTCAACAGCAGTTTCGGAACTGTGCGAACTTACTTCCGCGAGCTTTTCACGGAAGGTTTTTAATACTTCTTCGTAATTCCTGAAATTCTCCTGAAACTCGGGAGATTTGATTCTTGCTTCGTTTTGTTTAATTTTTACCGTCATCTGATTAAACAGAAAAGTTTAAATCACTTAGACAAAGTAAACAATCAATTGGTTCACCGGGCACGAATATTTTTAAGGCCTGAATATGGTTTTGTTATGATTTTTAAATGCAACATCCACAATATTGCCTGATTGATTTTGCATAAAATGTATAAATTGTCGAACGCATATTGCAAAATGTGACTATATTTGTCGAAACTATATGACAAAATGGAAAAGCTATTTCAGTTTTCAGCATCAAGAATTCAGGCAGCGAACTTGACTTTTAAGCGTTATATGCTAGAACGGATCAATTGGAACAATCGGCTGATTGGCATAACCGGCGCGCGTGGCGTTGGCAAAACAACTATGCTTTTGCAGTACATAAAGGAAAATTTAGCGGATGTTCCAGCCGAAGTAATCTATGTAAACATGGATGATTTGTATTTCTCTAATAATACGATTGTTGATTTTGCTGATGAGTTTGTGAAAAGAGGAGGAAAGCATCTCTTTGTTGATGAGGTTCATAAGTACAAAAAATGGTCGCAGGAGATCAAAAACTGTTACGATTATTTCCCTGAGCTCCAGATTGTTTTTACCGGATCATCCGCGTTGGATATTCACAAGGGAGAAGCCGACCTCAGCCGTCGCGCCATTGTTTATTCCATGCAGGGACTGTCGTTCCGAGAATTTGTTGAACTGAAATACGGTCATATATTTCCTGCCATACAGCTGGAAGATATTCTATCCAAAGCGTCCTCTTACATTTCAACTATTCTGGAGAAAATAAAACCGATTAAGCTGTTCGAAGAGTACCTGCAGTTTGGTTATTATCCGTTTTTCACCGAAGGCGAAGCTGAGTTTCCAATCCGGCTAAAACAAACGGTTAACCATGTGCTCGATAACGATTTACCTTCAGTAGAAAATATTGATTTTAATGCTGTTCATTACCTCCGGAAGTTGATTGCGATTCTGGCAGAGATCGTTCCATATAAACCAAATATCCTGAAGCTTAGTCAGCAGATCGGCATTAGCCGCGAAACCCTTTTGCGTTATTTGTACCTTCTGGAAAAAGCTGATTTGCTGATGCTATTAAAAACAGATGGTACTGGAATCAATAAGATGAACAAGCCCGAGAAAGTTTATCTGAACAATCCGAACCTGATTTACACGTTAACCGATTCCTCCATTAATACAGGAACATCAAGGGAGACTTTCTTTTTCAATCAGCTTCGTGTTGGCCATTCTGTAAATTGGGCAGAAGCAGGAGATTTTTTGATTGACGGTAAAACTATTTTCGAAATTGGAGGAAAAAATAAAACCCGCAAGCAAATTGCCGGAATTGAAAATTCATACATTGCCGCCGATAACATAGAAT
>JAUYTA010000718.1 GCA_030695265.1 Bacteroidota bacterium | reverse complement strand
TCTATCTTTTTTCTATTTTCTTTGGCGGTAAATTATTTAGCATTAAATTATCCAACGGACTAACAATTTTTTTAGCAGCTTTTGGCGTAATGTGGGTATAAATCATGGTGGTTTTTATACTACTATGACCCAGAAGCTGTTGTATGTATCTTATATCCGTTCCACTTTCCAACAAATGCGTTGCAAACGAATGCCTTAAGGTATGTACCGTCGCTTTCTTTTCAAGTCCTGCCTTGGTAACAGCGTTTGTCATTACCTGCTGCACGGTACGCACACTCAATGCCTCGCCTTTGTATTGTCCGGCGAAAACCCATTCATCACTCGGATAAAGCTTACGATAATCCATCAATAAAACAACAATCGAGTAGGGCAACATCACTATCCGGTCTTTTTTTCCTTTGCTTTGTTTTATATGTATTTTGTGCTCTTCAAACAAAATATCCTGCCACCTTAACGATACAATCTCGCTCCTGCGTAATCCAGCCCCATACCCAATCAGCAACAATAATTTGTGCTTCGGATTTTCAACAAAACTAAAAATCCGGAAACATTCTTCCATCGTCAGCACAATAGGTAAATGATGTTCTTTTCGTGGCCTTGGCATCCTGATTTCAAAAGTATCCCGTTTAAGTACCGTTCTAAAATAATACAGCAACGCATTGACCAGCATATTCAAACTTGAAGACGATAATCCTTTTTCGGTCATCCCTGCCAAATGCTTCACAATCTGCATTTCAGTTAAAGTATCGGGGTTTTGGTATTCATTAATCCGAAGGAAAAGATTGAACGATTTCACATAGTTCCGAATTGTATTGGCACTGTAATTTTGTGCCATCAGGTAATCAAGCATAGCCAGGGTATAAGTTTGTGCCATCAACGGTACTTGTTGCAGCAAACTCTCCCGCAAATTTTTTAATTGCGATTCCTTTTTATTCATGGCCTTATACTTGCTCAGGTATTTAGCAGACAACTTGTTGTGAATAGAAATATTCAGTTCCCCGGCTATTTTTTGCAAGTTTTCGAGCATTGCGGGTGTGGCAGTCAAAAGGTAAGCTTTGTTTGCCTTGCTGTAACGGCTGCCTTCCCATCGTTTTACTTGTTCAATCAAATACGGTACTGGCGGACAAATCAGTATCATCCACTTTTTGTCAAGTTTATATTCATTCAGTTCAATAAAAGTATTCGGGTTCGATACAACAGTCTCCAGGTTATAATATTCAGGAGGGAATATTTCACCAATACCCAGCAAAGCTTCTACCTTAATTTTTACATTGATGTGCCTCAATACAAAAAAAGCCTTTTGTTGTTTGTTCCAGTAAACACCTTTACTGTCCATCAGTTTATAATTCTCCTTATTATTCAACATGTACCAGCATTTATGCGTCTGGCTCCAGCGGGCGCCAATGCTTCTGGCTTTGTTCTTTAATTCCTGGTCAAATCCAAAGTAGATCCCAATCTGGTCATTTCCATTGTGAAATAGTTTCCTGAGTTGTACCATGTTTGAATGATTAGTTTTTAATCAAAATAGAATTACCTAATTTATGAAATAAAAACCACATTAATACCAAAATAAATTATCAAATTTTAGCATTGAAATCTTTCACCGTCAACAATAAGCCCCGTTGTTGGTTTCATTCAGTATAGAAAATGAAAAGTCCACGCAGACATATCAACTTTTTGGCACTGCTCCTGATTCCGGTTTATTTGCTGGTACTGGCGAGCTGGGTGAAAAACAAGCATACGCACGTGTTGCCCAACGGGACAATCATTACCCATTCTCACCCGTTTACCGATGCAGAAACCGGTTTTCCGGTGAAGCATGGGCACACACAAAATCAAATCCTCTTTCTTCAACTTTTTTCTTTCGATTTTTTCGAGTCTTCTCCTGAAGTTTTTATTGCAGAAGAATTCAGCAATTTCCGTAGTGAAACCAACACTGTTTATACCGCTCAAATTTCAATATCCTTCAGGACAACAGCCTTTCTCCGGGGCCCTCCTGAAGTCTAAAACAAACCGCCCTTACCGAGAGCAGGCTGGGAAACAAATCATTTGAGCTATTCGTGAATTTATCCAATGTCATTTAAGTCATTCAATTGTCATTCGGTAGTCATTAAGTTGCCAGTAAATGACAACAGAATGACAATTAATGACCACAACTGACTGAGGCAAAATGCCAAATAGATATTTAAACGGTCAATCATTTTATATTTTTTTTGCTGATGAGAACTTTTGATTTAGTTTGCACCTGATTATTTTTTGTAACTGTCGCCGGAATGTATTCGCACCGGATTGGCGATGATAATCCAAGCAATTCGATGACCTGAAAAAGAGATTCATTTTCGAAAGTGGTGGTAAACCGGTAATTCATGATTTCCGAATCCTGAACCTTCACTTCAATCCCATACCATCTTTCGAGTAACCGGGCAACTTCGCTCATCGGCGTATTGTCGAAAACCAGTTTTCCTGAATGCCAGGCAATGTATTTGTTGATATTTTCGTTTCCGATGGTCGCTTTACCGCTTTCTTTCTCAATTACTGCACGGTCGCCCGGATGCATTATTGCTTCCTGTGTCCCGGAATTTCGCTTCAAGCTCAATGCAACCTGACCTTCTTCCAGCACCACTTCAATATTTTTATCTTCAGCAAAAGCTTTGTAATTGAACCGCGTTCCCAAAACTTTCACTTTCACGTTGCCAGATTGAACGATAAAAGGTTGTTCCGGATTTTTGGCTACATCAAAAAAAGCTTCGCCCTGCAAATCAATATCCCTGCTTTCTTCCTGAAAAGGGATTGAAAACTTAATGGTACTCTCCGCATTCAGCCACACTTTTGATCCGTCGGGCAAAACTACCTGAGAACGGGTTCCGGGAGGACTGGTTATTTCCTGAAAGGCAAACTGTGAAGGCGATGTTTTTTGTGGATTTAAAAAGAGCCAGGCAGAGGCAAGCAGCAATGGAATGAAAAGTATTGCAGCAATCCGGCTAAGTGTATTCAGTAAAGAAATTGTTTTTTTGCCCTTTTGTATTTGGCCTTGCACCTTTGTAAATGCAATTTTACTGTCAATATTTTCAATTTCTGAAATAATACGAACCGCTTCGAGAATCTGTTCTTCAGGCTCCTGAGCGACCCGATCTTTAATCAGATCATTTAATTTTTGTTGTATGTTGAAGTTATTTGTCATTTCAATTTCACGAATGGTATTAAACTGTTTTCAACTAAAACAACTGAAACAGATTTCACACGTATCCGAAAACTGAATTTCCTGAAAATAAACTATTGATAGATTCCGAGTAGAACCAGTAAACCGACATAGTCTTTCAATTCAACCCTCAGTACTTGCAGCGCTTTGCTGATCTGGGTTTCGACAGTTCGTTTGGAAAGATTTAATTCGGCAGCGATTTCTTCGTTTTTCAGGCCGCGCATACGGCTCATGATAAAAATTTCCCGGCATTTTTCAGGGAGAAGGTCAATCGCTTTTTTAATTTTTTCC
>JAUYTA010000685.1 GCA_030695265.1 Bacteroidota bacterium | reverse complement strand
TTATGTGGTCACATTTATGGTATATATCCTGAACATGAAAAAATATCATTCCATTGTGAGGGTAACTGTACTTAACGGCTTTCTTGCATACGCATTTTACACCGGAGCTTTGCTGCTCGACCTGGGTCGCCCGTGGAACGTAATCAACCCGATGATTGGCAATAGTTTCGGAACCAGTTCGGTACTGTTTCTGGTGGCATGGCATTTTGTACTTTATATGCTGGCCCTACTGATCGAATTTTCACCTGCTATTGCTGAATGGATCGGATCCAGACGAGCACATAAAATACTTTCAGGAATGTCCATTGGAGCTGTAATCTTCGGAATTACCTTGTCAACACTGCACCAATCAGGTTTGGGCGCGCTCTACCTGATGGCAAAAGACAAAATTCATCCGCTGTGGTATTCCGAATTTATTCCAATTTTATTTTTGGTGTCCAGTGTGTTTGCAGGATTATCGATGGTCATTTTCGAAGGTGCGATTAGTCACAAAGTATTTTTCAACAAAATCAGTGATAAAAATAAAAAAGCCCAACATGGAATCATCCACGGATTATCGAAAATATGTGCGGTAGCTATGTTTGCCTACTTCTGTTTACATTTCCTTGTATTTATTCACGGAAAGAACTGGTTTATTTAAATACCCCGATGGGTTACTGGTTCATGGTTGAGATGCTGGGTTTTGTGCTTGTTCCGATGATGCTGTTTTTTTACAGTTACCGCACCGGAGATATCCTGCTGATTCGGATCGCAGCTATCTTGACAATGTTGGGCATAATCATTAATAGACTTAATGTTACCGTAATTGGGTTCAGATGGGATGCTGCTGTGCCGTATGTTCCATCGTGGATGGAAATTGTAGTTACACTTGCAGTTATTTTTACTGAAATCTGGATTTTCAGATGGGTCATCCGTCGCATGCCAGTTCTCAGTGATTCATCTTCCTGGAAAGAAAAAAAATAAAAACAAACCAGCTGTCACGAACAATTGAAATGTCAGCATAAAAAAATAGAACTATGGACGGATTTACTTACATCAACATTTTCGAAACAAAAGGGATTGAATATTTGGCAATCGCTGTGTTTTTTGTAATCCTTATTCCTTTCTGGCTAATATTAAACAGAGAGGTGAAATCTAAAAAACAACTTCAAAAGTCGTTAGGAATTCTTACATCCAATTCTTTAAAAATCCCTCAGGGTATCCTCTTCAGCAGATTTCACACCTGGACACACCTGGAAATGACGGGAGTCGCAAAAGTTGGGCTTGATGATCTGTTGCTGCATATTACCGGCAAAGTACAGTTCAGCAGTATTAAATATGCGGGCGAAAAAGTAAAAAAAGGTGACTTACTGGCAGAAATTAACCAACACGGCAAAATTTTAAAGATATACTCTCCAATTTCAGGAGAGATTATGGAGCTAAATTCAGAATTGGATGAAACTCCTGAACTATTGAATGAAGATTCATACGGAAAAGGCTGGTTGTACGAAATTAAGCCGATAAGCTGGGTTGCCGACACCAATTCATATTTCATGGCAGAAGATGCAACATCCTGGGCAACACAAGAACTGGAAAGATTCAAGGATTTTTTGGCCATTTCATTGGGAAAATATTCATCGATGCCTGAAAACGTACTATTGCAGGATGGTGGCGAATTGGTTGATCAACCGCTTTCTGAATTACCAAATGAAATATGGGAAGAGTTTCAGCAAGATTTTTTGAGTAACAAAGTTTTATGCAAAAAGAACAATTGTTTCCGAAGAAGTGAAACAAATTTGAATAGTTGAACCTGAATTAAAGTTTTGAGACTAATTTAGCATTCAAAAACTAAATCAAGGTAACTGCGATGAGTTGGTTCAAAAAAATAACTGGTGAAAATAGCCTGGAAAGTCCGCTGATAAAGGGGTATGTGAAATTCCGTTCTTCGATATATGGACGGGTAGTATTCATCATCACTATTTCGTCGGTTTTCCTGTTTGTATCTTTCGGTATCATATTCCGATCGGTCAACGAGGAATACATGAAATCGGTGATCAGTGAAAATGGTAATAATATCGGTTTTCTCGTTGAGGGTGCTTTGTATCGTTCCATGCTCGAAAACGACCGGACTTCCCTTCAGGCAACACTTGACGTTATCAATACCATGACCGGAATTGATGATGTAAACATGTACGACAACAATAACTACCTTGTTTATACCTCAATTTCGAACGATAATGACAATCATGGCGACCCCGACTGCATTAGTTGCCACAAGGATTTCGGCACCATGTTTTCTGCCAATGAAAAATCGCACCGGATAATTAATGCTGACAGCGAGTGCATTATGAATCCCAATACAAATACAAAGAGCAGGCATCTGTTAATCAAATCGCCCATTTTAAACAATAAATCCTGCTCAACCAGTTCGTGCCATGCACACAGTCCTGAAGATAAGGTACTTGGTTCACTCATCATTAAAATGCCACTTGAAAGGCTTGATAATGCGCTTAAAAAATCGACAACTGACTATACATTGCTGGCAGCGTTGATGACTTTTTTACTCCTGATATTTTTAATACTATTTACGAATAAAAAGATTAAAAATCCTTTAAATGAGCTTATTACCGCGAGCGAAGCTGTTGCACAAGGCGACAAAAACACCCGTCTGGAAATAAAACCCAATCAACTTTCCGACATGCGAATGGTTTCGTACGCATTTAACAAAATGCTTGACAACCTGCAAACCGCCACAAACGAACTTCAAAACTGGTCGCAGCAACTCGAATACAAAGTTCAGAAAAAGTCGGAAGAATTGGGACAGGCCCAAAACGAACTGATAAACATTGAAAGAATTGCCTCTCTGGGAAAATTATCATTGTCGGTAGCACACGAGATCAACAATCCATTATCAGGAATTTTGATTTACACAAAATTAATTTACAAGCAGTTAAACAATCAGGATTTTGAGCCAACAAAGAAAGAACCGATGCTGAGGCATTTGAAACTTATTGAGAATGAAACAAAACGCTGCGGTGATATTGTAAATAGCTTACTGGATTTTTCACGGAAAGATCAGAATAATTTTCAGCCAAGGCACCTTCACGAAATTCTGCTTGAAACATTCGAATTGATGTCTCATCCGATGAAAGTCGCAAACATTGGCTTTTTGTCTGATTTTGGGGCAAAAACAGATCTGATAAGTTGCAGCCCGAACCAGATAAAACAAGTTTGCGTGGCCATACTTGTGAATGCTTCCGAAGCAGTTTCGGAAAATGGAGAAGTAATTTTCAGAACCCTGAATCCGGACGAGGAACACATCAGGATAGAAATTACTGATAACGGAGTTGGTATTTCGGAAGAGGACATTCCCCATATTTTCGAACCTTTCTATACAACCAAAGAGAAGGAAAGCGGTATCGGATTGGGTCTTGCCGTTGTTCACGGCATAGTTCAAAGTCACAAAGGGAAAACTGATGTGAAGTCGATACGCGGAAAAGAAACAACAATTTCAATAACTTTACCCCTGATACAGACTTAAGGAAAAAATACTATGGCAAAAAAAATATCCATACTAATCGTCGATGATGAAGAATCGGTTAGAGACTCATTGTTCAACTGGTTTATAGAAGACGGATACCGCGTTGAATGTGCCGAAAATGCGAAGAAAGCATTGTCGATGCTTGAATCGGACAATTTTGATATCATTTTGGCCGATATTAAAATGCCCGGAATGGACGGCCTGGAAATGCTAAAGCGTATAAAATCGCTGCGAAAAGAATCCATCGTTATCATGATGACTGCATTTGCAACTGTTGATACAGCGGTAAAGGCATTGAAAGACGGCGCATTCGATTATGTGACAAAACCTTTCGATCCCGACGATCTCTCCCACCTAATCAGAAACTCTTCCAAACAAATTTCGTTGCTTGAAGAAAATGAAATTCTGAAAGAAAAAGTGGTTTCGCTGGAAAATGTGGAAGACCT
>JAUYTA010000683.1 GCA_030695265.1 Bacteroidota bacterium | reverse complement strand
TTTCTCCGAAAGTTCGCTGTCCGCAATCATAGGCTTCCATAAGCAGTTCGGCCGGCTTGGTTTTCGAAACAGCAACCAACCGAACTTTTTCTGGCAAATTTGCTTTAACTTTTTCTATATTTTCAGCTATGCTCATAATGTACAAAAATAATATACAAAAAATGAAAAACCTGCCTTATTCCGGATTTTTATTTCAAAGGGAAGTCCTTGTTTACCAAAGTTATTCATGGTTATTAAGTCATTCATTATTATTTATCATGACCAAAATGATTAATAATGACAACTTTTAGCTGTTGTTTTCTGCGGCGGAATACTGAACACTATCACTTTTCCCTATCTTTGACGCCCGCTATGAACGAGAGAATGCAACATACGATAAATAGAATGAATGAATTGGGAGCAAAGGGCATTCCTTTTGTTTTTATCATTGATTTTGACTTTGAAAAGCCATTGATTTTTGATTACTGCGAATCGACAGAATTACTATGGAAAACGCCCGGATTAAGCAATTTCATTCCTGAAAACTTCTCCCACGACGAAATTCAATGGAATATCCATCCGGTTGAATTTCAGGAGTTTGAAAATGCATTTGCCAAAGTTCAGTATCATATTCACAATGGCGACACTTATCTGCTTAACCTGACAATGCCCACCAAAGTTGAGACGAACCTCAGTATGCGGGAGATGTTTCATTTAAGTGATGCGCCTTACAAAATCTGGCTCAAAAATCAGTTTGTATGCTTTTCTCCTGAAATTTTTGTACGGATAAATGATGGAATTATTTCCTCTTTTCCAATGAAGGGAACCATTGATGCCAATATCGAAAATGCAGAACAGCAGCTTCTTAACGACGAAAAAGAAGTGGCCGAGCACCATACCATTGTCGATCTGATCCGTAACGACCTGAGCATGGTTGCGACGGATGTAAAAGTGGAACGTTTCAGGTATGTCGATCGGATTTCAACCAACCAGAACGATTTGCTGCAAATGAGTTCCGAAATTTCAGGCAAACTTCCGGAGAATTACCAACAGTCAATCGGCACAATATTGGCTCAATTATTACCAGCCGGTTCGATCTGCGGAGCTCCAAAAACCAAAACTGTTGAAATTATCAGGGATGCTGAAACCTACAAACGTGGATATTATACCGGCATTTTCGGCGTTTTCGATGGGCGAAACCTCGATAGCTGCGTTTTGATCAGGTATATGGAACACGATGGCGATCAACTGAACTTTAAGAGTGGGGGAGGAATTACCTTTTTAAGTGACTGCCATGCCGAATACAACGAACTAATTCAGAAAGTATATGTCCCCATTGCTTGAATCACTCAAACTGAAAGACGGGATTATTGAGAACCTGAACTACCATCAGGACAGGCTGAACCGTTCGATGGAAGAATTGTTTCCCGATGCCCAAAAGATTGATTTGGCGAAGGAAATCTCAATTCCGGAGAATCGCAAATCAGGAATTTTTAAGATCAGGGTTTTGTATGGCCAAACCATTGAGGAAATTGAAATTGAACCGTATGTTTTTCGTTCCATCCAAAGTCTGAAAGTGGTTCACCACGAAAGCATCGACTATCATTTAAAATATACAGATCGGCAAATACTTCAGGAATTATTTACTAAACGAGGCGATTGCGATGATATTATCATTGTGAAAAGTGGTTTGGTAACTGATTCGTTTGCAGCCAATCTGCTTTTTTTCGATGGAGTAAAATGGCTTACCCCGAAAACGCCTCTTTTAATAGGTACGAAGCGGCAATTTTTGATCGATAACGGGATTATTTTAGAAAAAGAAATTAGGGAAGAAGATATTCGAAACTATCAGAAAGTTGGGATGATAAATGCCATGATTGATTTTGAAGAAATGCCGGAAGTGCCTGTGGAAAAGGTATTTTAATATTCAGAGATGAATATTTATTCGTATTTCTTTATCAGATAGTTAGTGTGATCTTCCTTGAAATAAAAGTCTTCAGCCAAATGAATCACACCACTTAAGCTTTCAACCAAGGGGGTGATTTCAATTTCGTCTTTTTTTTGTTCCGTGAGAGATTCAAGATAGGCCTCAACCATTTTGGAAAGACTGATTTTGTGGTTCTGAGCGTAATCCTTCGCTCTCTCAATTACCTCTTTTTTTAACCGGATTGTAAGTTTTGTTTCCATTGAGATAAATTTGATCAGTTTCTTCTCA
>JAUYTA010000680.1 GCA_030695265.1 Bacteroidota bacterium | reverse complement strand
GACCAAAGATAAAAAACCGGTTTCGCCATTCATTTACGGCAAAAACAATGTTTTGCCCAGCACATTCTCCTACAAAGGGAAAAACTACTGCTGGCTCGAATATTTCATCCTTCGCATGGCCGAAGAAGAAAAAGCTTCAGGAATAAAACTGCTTGATGTGCTCGATATTCACTTTTATCCGGATGAAACCGATGTCACCAACTGCGTTCAGTTGCACCGGGTTTATTTCGACCGCAACTACGTTTATCCGGGCGTCAACGGAGTGAAAACCGTTAATGGCGGATGGGATCCAAGCATCAACAAAGAATACATTTTGGGTCGTTGCTCCGACTGGCTCTCCAAATACAAAGGCGCTGGGCATGGTATAACGTTTGGAGTTACCGAAACCGACATTGGCTCTGCAAACCCCAATGTGCAGGCAGTTTGGTACGCCTCAACCATGGGCGAGTTCATGAAAAACGGGGTTGAGATTTTTACTCCCTGGAGCTGGAAACCGGGCATGTGGGAAACGCTGCATTTGTTCAGCCGGTACAATCATAAAAATTACGTGCAGGCGATCTCGCAAAATGAAACTTTGGTTTCGGCATATCCAACCATTAACGAAGCAGCTGATTCGATGACCGTGGTTTTGGTAAACCGTTCACTCACCGAGGCAATACTGGTAAACCTTAATTTTTCTGAATTTCATGTAAATATTGGTAAAAGTCCGATCTATTCGATCTCAAATCTGGGTGTGACCGAAACCTTTATTTCCCATTCGAATAATGCGCTGAAAAAGACACAGGTTGAAGCCTCAGCAAGCAAAATTACTGTTGAATTAGCGCCATTATCGGTAAATTCAATTTCACTGACAGCGCTCGTAATGGGATCGGATTATGAAATGCAAAAGAACAGTTTCAATGCGTCAGTTTATCCAAATCCGGCAACCGATCAGGTTAATCTCAGTTTTTCACTTCCTGAAAAAAGAAAACTAACTACTCTAATTCAATAAACCATGAACTTCAAAATCATTGTATTTGCCTTATTTCTGGGAATATTTGTTGCTACGGAACTTCAGGCACAGCCGGTAAAAGAACACGGAAACCTTTCGGTGAAAGGAGCCCAGCTAATCGGTGAGCACGGAAATGCGACCGTTCTGAATGGCGTAAGTTACGGATGGCACAACTGGTGGCCGCGTTTCTACAACAAGGAGTCGGTAAAATGGCTGGCTACCGACTGGAAATGTTCGGTAGTAAGGGCAGCCATGGGGGT
>JAUYTA010000663.1 GCA_030695265.1 Bacteroidota bacterium | reverse complement strand
AATCAGAGTGAAGAAAAGAAACAGATTACGCTTGATATCCGCAGGGTTTACAGGAGTATTCAGAATCTGGTAAATCAGATTGATATTGCTGCACAAAGTGAGAAAAATGCACAACTGACCTACGAAATCAACCTCGAACGTTATGCAAACGGCGACCTGACCAGTATGGACCTGAACCTTTTTCAGAACCAGCTCTCACAGAAAAAAATGGCGTATGCACAGGCTTTGATCGATTATAAAATTGAATTACTGAATCTGAAAATCCAATCGCTTTACGATTTTGAAAAAAACGAAGCAATTGTTCCTGAAAACCTTATTCAAAAGAAAAAATAAAACATTGACTATTGACCATTTAACTATTTACTATTGAGCCGTTCAGCATTCAAATTGTAAATAGTAAATGACAAAATTGTAAATTAATTAGCCACTAATACATTCAAAATATGAAACGCTTTCACCAATTTATTGCTTTGTTTGCACTTATCGGCGCAACCATAGCCTGTAACACGCAACCGACAAATACAACCACTGAGCTGGCTGTTCCGGTTTCAGTTTCCGACATCAAACCTGGCTCGATCGAAAAAGTAATCAATACCACCGGTACGCTGAATGCCACAAAAAAAGCGGTTGTCAATACCGAAATGACCGGAGAATACAGGTTACTGGTCAATCCACGAACACGACGTCCGTTTGCATTGGGCGACGTGGTTGAAAACGGACAGGTGATCGTTCAGCTTGAAGATGCCGAATATGTTAATGGTATTGGTCTGGATGCCAAGAAACTAAACCTCGAAATTACGGAGCAAAACATGAAAAAGCAGGAATCGCTCTACGAAAAGGGAGGGGTCACACTGCTCGATTACCGCAATTCGGAAGTGAACTACACCAATGCCAAAGACGCTTTTGAACGGGCCAATCTTCAGCTGGCAAAGATGAGGGTTCGTGCTCCATTTAAAGGTGCAATTACCGATTTGCCTGCAATCACAAACGGAACTCAGGTGGCAACAGGAACTCCCGTTGTCAGCCTGATGGATTACAGCATCATGACCGTTGAGGTGAACCTTCCGGAGAAATTTATTGGCGATGTGCAGATTGACCAGGCAGTTCGCATCATGAATTATACCTTGCCAAACGATACCCTGCCCGGAAGTGTAAAAGAATTATCGCCGGCCATTAGTACCGAAACACGCACTTTCAAGGGAGTTATTCAGGTTGCCAATCCTGAAATGAAACTTCGCCCCGGAATGTTTGCCAAAGCCGACATCGTTCTGGCACGCAAGGACAGTGTGATTGTGATCCCGAAAGACATCATCATTTCCAACCAGCGCGGCAAGTCGGTTTTTGTTGTTGAAAGTGGAACTGCCGTCGAAAAACGCATCACCCTTGGTTACGAAAATCAGAACGAAGCGGAAATCACTTCAGGATTAAAAATAAATGACCGCCTTGTAATTAAAGGTTTCGAAACATTGAAAAACAGATCAAAAGTGAAGATTGTCAAGTAGCATGGGGCGCGGGACATGGGGCATGGAGAAAATGAGAAAACGAGAAATAAACCACCAAACATTGATCAGCGCGCACCTGGAACTTGAAACTTGAAACTTGGAACTTAAGAAATTAACCGAATGAAGAAATTAACACAATTTGCTGTCAACTTTCCGGTAACCATACTGATGATGGTGCTGGCCGTGGTTCTGCTGGGATACATTTCCTTTGACAAGCTGGGCATCGACCTGTTTCCGGAGATAAACAACCCGCGTTTGTTTATCGAGCTCAAATCGGGTGAACGGCCACCTGAAGAAATGGAAAAACAATTCGTGGAAAACCTCGAAGCATTGGCCATTCGCCAGTCTGATGTGGTGCAGGTGTCGTCGGTTTCGAAAGTTGGAACCGCCCAAATCACAGTTGAATATGCCTGGACCAAAGACATGGACGAAGCTTTTCTCGACCTTCAGAAAGCTGCCAGCTCCTTTGCCCAAAATCAGGCAATTGATGAAATCAAAATTACCCAGCACGATCCGAATACTACTCCGGTAATGGTTGTCGGCCTTTCGCATGAAACCATTACCGATATGAACGAACTCCGGAAAGTGGCTGAAAACTATATCAGGAACGAACTGGTTAGACTCGAAGGAGTGGCCGATGTGGAAGTTGCAGGCGCTGAAGAAAATGAAGTGCTGATTGAAACCAATGAATACCTGCTCGATGCATTCGGGCTGACACTTGATGAACTGAGTTCCCGCATACAAAATTTCAATCAGAGTATTTCAGGCGGATCGATCACCGAAATGGGCTTGAAATATGTGGTGAAAGGTGTTAGTTTACTGACCGATCTGAGCGATTTCGAAAATACAATTGTAGGTTACAAATCCACCATAACCGGCGATGAACTTGCAGCAAAAGCCCCGGTTTATCTTCGCGAAGTGGCAAAGGTCAGTTTTTCAAACAAAGATCCTGAAAACATTGTCAGGATGAACGGACTGCGATGCCTGGGTTTGTCGATTTACAAGGAAACGCGCTCGAACACGGTACAGGCTGTAAAAGATGTTTCGAAAACACTCACCGATATGGAGAAAGCTTTGCCCGGCTATCATCTTACAGTAATTACCAACCAGGGAACATTTATCAGCAACGCCATTAAAGAAGTGCAGAATACCGCCTTAATGGGCATCGTGCTGGCCATAATTGTGCTTTTCGTGTTCCTTCGCCGCATCGGGACCACCATGATTGTAAGTGTTGCAATGCCGATTTCTATTATCGCCACTTTCAACCTGATGTATTTTAACGGCCTCAGTCTGAATATCATGACCCTGGGCGGACTCGCTTTGGGCGCCGGAATGTTGGTTGACAATGCCATTGTGGTGCTTGAAAACATTTCGCGTTTGCGCGAAAATGGACTTTCGGTAAAGGAAGCTGCCATTCAGGGAGCATCACAGGTAAGTGGGGCAATCACCTCATCAACAATTACAACCATTGTGGTTTTCCTGCCAATCGTTTATTTGCATGGCGCATCGGGCGAACTATTCAAAGATCAGGCCTGGACCATCACCTTCTCGCTGCTTTCGTCGCTGGTGGTTGCTATTCTGTTCATTCCAATGCTGTTCAACTTTTTCTATAAAAACACTGCAAAACCCGCAGTTCAAAAATCGCTTGAAATCAGAGGATACGGAAATTTTCTCGGAAGAATACTCCGGTTCAAATGGGCCGTTATCATTGCAACCATCGTGCTGCTTGGCCTTTCGGTGTTGATTTTTCCGTTTATCGGAACCGAATTTATGCCAAAATCGGAAACCCGCCAATTTAGTCTCGACCTGAAAATGCAGGAAGGAACCGGCCTCCAAAGAACATCGGCAGCTGTCGAAAACCTTGAAGGCATTGTGCGTGAAGTATTGGGCGATCATCTGGAAACCCTGTACAGCCAAATCGGCCCGTCAACCGGAATGCTCAACAGTCAGGATGCACTTTTTCAGGGCGAAAATACTGCAACCATCAAAATATTACTGAAACCCGATAGCAAATACAGTTCAACTTTTGCCATTCAATCCATTTCTCAGGCTTTGGGCGAATTGCCCGACATCGAAATCAAATTCGTTCAGGACCAAACTGCTTTGGGCGGACTTTTGGGAACTGACGAAGCGCCGCTGGTTGTAGAAATTCATGGCGAAGACCTTGATATTCTTGAAGATTTGTCGCAGCAGGTAAAAACTGCCGTTCAGCAAATTCCAGAATTGTACAACATTGAAGCTTCAATGGAAGGTGGTTCTCCTGAAGTGGAAATCATGGTTGACCGTTTACGCGCCGGAATTTTTAACCTGAGCGTTGCCAATGTGGTGACTCAGATTCAGAACCAACTGACTGGCAAAGTTGCCGGAACAATGGAGAAAGGCGGCGAAATGCAGGACATCACGCTTCGACTACCCGATAAAGGACTGGCAGATTTGTCTGATTTGACCATTAAAAACGGAACGCAGGTAATCCGCATCAACGAAATTGCCGAAATCCGTGAAGGCCAGTCGCCAAAGGAAATATTCCGCAGAAACCAAACCCGCATCGGTAAAATTACCGGTTATATGGACAAAGATATTGCCCTCGACAAGATGGTTGCAAAGGTAAACCAGGCAATTTCTGGCATTCCGCTCCCAACCGAATATAAGATAAAGATTACCGGCGAAGAAGAAAAACGGCAGGAGTCGATGGATGCGCTCAGTTTTGCAATGATGCTGTCGATAGTACTCGTTTTCATGGTTCTGGCTTCGCAATTTGAGTCGTTGTTGCACCCGTTTACCATTCTGCTCACCATTCCGGTGGCGGTAGTCGGGTCAATCCTGATCTTTTTTATCATGGGAATGACCCTCAATATCATGGCAATTATCGGGATTATAATGTTGGTGGGGATCGCAGTCAACAACTCAATTTTGCTGGTTGACCGAATCCTGCAACTTCAAAAGGATGGCGTTTCACGTATCGAAGCCATTCAACAGGCCGGACAACAACGAATCCGCCCGATTTTGATGACCACGGCAACCACCATTTTAGCCTTGTTGCCACTGACATTCGGTTTTGGCGAAAGTTCTTCGTTACGCGCCCCTATGGCATTGGCCGTTATTGGCGGATTGGTAACATCAACCATCATGTCGTTACTTGTAATCCCATGTGTATTCGAGGTTTTTGACGGCTTGAAAGACAGGTTCAGGAGTAAAAACCACATAGACACATAAAAAGTTAACACCACAGATTACACTGATTTTCACAAATTAATAAACAATCAAAGTGGGTCTTCAATCTGTGGTTATTTGAGTAATCTGTGGTAGAATCAATTCCTGCCAGCCAAAGCAGGATATTAGATTGATAAGTTCAGAATACGACATTTTTATTTTTAACCTTGGTAGGATATTGATAAACAAACAACTAGACCTTATTATTCCGTTAAAAAAAATGAAAAATAGTTAATGAATTAAGAAAAAAACAATGTGCCCTATGTGTCTATGTGGTAAAAAAATATACTTATGAAATTCATCATACAACGAAAAGTACTGATAAGCATGTTGTTTCTGGGATTGACCTTTTTGGGTTATTTCTCATACAAACAATTGCCGGTTGAATTGTTGCCCAACGCCGAACTTCCATTCCTTTTTGTTCAGGCAAGCTCGGGCACCGAACTGGCTCCAGAATACATGGAAAATCATGTGGTTATTCCGCTTGAAGGAGCCATCGGTACACTCGAAGGCATCGAATCAATTGAGTCGAACGTTAATTCGCGGCAAAGTACCATCGTGGTGTATTACACGAAAAATGTCAATTTCAAATACGCCTACCTGAAACTTCAGGAAAAGATAAACGAAATGCAATCGGCAATGCCCGAAAATGTACGGGTAGCGGTTGCCAAAGTTGACCTGCAACAGATGAACAGCCAGTTTATGGAGTTGCAGGCACGTGGCGAAGGCGGAATCGATCGCGTACGAACCATTGTTGATCAGGATATTAAACCCGATCTGGAAAACATCGACGGAATTGCGGCAGTGAACGTGTATGGCGGGAAACAAAAATCAATAGA
>JAUYTA010000655.1 GCA_030695265.1 Bacteroidota bacterium | reverse complement strand
ATTCTGAAAAAAAGCATTTACTTAGCAGCACAGTACAGGACAATGAAATTTCATTCACTAAACTAAAATAAATACATTTAAAATGACTCAAAACAACAGATTGATTGGTCGTTTGCCCAAAGTTGGCATTCGTCCGGTGATTGACGGAAGAGAAATGGGCGTGCGTGAATCGCTCGAAGTACAGACCATGAACATGGCCAAAGCTGCCGCGAAGTTTATCGAAGAAAACCTTCGGTTCCCGGGTGGCGAAAAAGTGGAATGTGTAATTGCCGATACCACCATTGGCGGTGTTGCCGATGCTGCAATGTGCGCCGATAAATTTGAAAAAGAAGGCGTTGGCGTTTCGCTGACTGTTACCCCCTGCTGGTGTTACGGAACTGAGGTAATGGACACCACTCCCATGCTGCCTAAAGCTGTTTGGGGATTCAACGGAACCGAACGTCCTGGCGCTGTTTACCTTGCGGCTGCCCTAGCAGGCTATTCGCAAAAAGGACTTCCCGCTTTCGGAATCTATGGCCGCGATGTTCAGGATTCGGGCGATACCACTATTCCTGCCGATGTTCAGGAAAAATTGCTGCGCTTCGTAAAGGCTGCATTGGCTTCAGCACAAATGAAAGGCAAGTCGTATTTATCCATCGGCTATTCTTCGATGGGCATTGCCGGTTCGATGGTCGATCCTGATTTCTTTCAGGAATACCTTGGAATCCGTACTGAATTTGTTGAATCGGTTGAGTTTTTGCGCCGGATTGAACAAGGCATTTTTGATCAGGAAGAATACGCAAAAGCGCTGGCATGGACCAAAGCCAACTGCATTGAAGGCGATGACCACAACCCTGCTGAAAAACATTCGTCGCGCGAGCGGAAAGACTGGGAATGGGAAATTGTGGTAAAAATGACCCTGATTGCCCGTGATTTAATGATCGGAAATCCAAAACTAAAGGCAATGGGTTTTGGTGAAGAATCGAAAGGCAGAAATGCCATTTTGGGCGGTTTCCAGGGACAACGTCAGTGGACTGATTATTATCCGAATGCTGATTTTACCGAAGCCGTCCTGAATTCATCGTTCGACTGGAACGGTATTCGTCAGGCTTTTGTATTTGCCACCGAAAACGACAGCCTGAATGGCGCTTCCATGTTGTTTGGACATTTGCTGACCAACACCGCCCAGATTTTCTCGGATGTTCGGACCTACTGGAGTCCCGATGCCGTTAAACGCGTAACCGGCAAAGAATTGACCGGCAAGGCAAGCGGGGGAATCATTCACCTGATCAACTCTGGCTCGACCACTTTGGATGCAACGGCTCAGCAAAAAGATGCAACCGGAAACCCTGCAATGAAAGCTTTCTGGGAAATCAGCGAAGAAGAAGCTGCGGCCTGCCTCGAAAATACACGCTGGTGCCCTGCCGATCTGGGCTATTTCCGCGGAGGTGGTTATTCGTCGCAGTTCAAAACTTCAGGAGAAATGCCGGTTACCATGTCGCGTATCAATCTTGTAAAAGGAATTGGACCTGTTTTGCAAATTGCCGAAGGCTGGACCGTTGAATTGCCGGATGATGTGCACCAGGTCTTAGACAAACGCACCAATCCAACCTGGCCAACAACATGGTTTGTACCACGTTTGGCCGACAACGACGCCTTCAAAGATGTATATAGCGTGATGGCCAACTGGGGCGCCAACCACGGGGCAATTTCGTACGGACACATCGGAGCCGACCTGATTACACTGGCATCGATTCTCCGGATTCCGGTAAACATGCACAATGTAAGCGATGGCCAGATTTTCAGGCCAAGTGCATGGTCGGCTTTCGGAACCAATAAAGAAAGCGCCGATTACCGCGCCTGTGCAACCTACGGACCATTGTATAAATAAAAGGCCCCCTTCCCGTTCCCCCAAGGGGGAAAGCTTTGGATCGGGCTCGTCTAATTCACCCCCTAAGCATCGTTCGACTGAGCCTTCGGCGTGAGCTCAGTCGAACGCTCACGCCGAAGTCTGCGATGCTTTTCCCCCTCTCTTTTTTAAAGAGAGGGGGTCGTCCGCTCGCGGACGTGGGGGTGAGTTGGGAAAATATAAGACAATAAATAGTTCTTATTACATGTGGCAAAAAGGAAAATGCGAAGCCAATAAGTGAATCTTTTAACTGATTTGCTAACTTCGCAACATAAAATGATTAAGAGCCTGGATTGACTGTTCAATTCAGGCTTTTTCAAAATAAAACCAATGGAAAAATTTGATTTTAAACTCGATGAAGGTTCGTCGCAAACCAAGTTGCAGCAACTGATTCATGCCGTAAGCGAAGCAATAAATCTTGGTATCCTGAAGGAAGGCGATTTCCTGCCATCTGTTAACCAACTAAACAAAGATGCAGGCATTTCGCGCGATACCATATTCAAAGCCTATTCGATTTTAAAGCAGCGGAGCATCATTTCTTCCACTCCCACCAAAGGTTATTTTGTGACCTCCGAATCGTACAAAGTATTTGTTTTGCTCGACGATTTCAGCGGTTTCAAAGAACAACTGTACAAATCGTTCAGGGCAAACCTTCCCGATAATTATACGGTTGACCTGCTGTTTCATCATTACAATCCTGAAGTTTTTAATCAACTCATATTGAATAGCCTTGGTCGTTACAGTGTGTATATCGTCATGAATATCGACAATAAAAACCTGGAAGAGGTTGTCAGGAAAATTGATCCGAAAAAGCTGCTCATTCTTGATATGGGAAGTGATCCGAAAAATGAAATCTCTTATCTGACGCAGGATTTCAATCAGGCGGTTTACGATTGTTTAAATTCAGGACTTGAACTTATAAGGAAATACCAGGAATTTATACTCGTTTTTCCACAGAACACGCCGCATCCTGCTGAAACCATTGATGCCTTTAACCGGTTTTGTGACGATAATCAAATAAATCACATGGTTTTGGATCAGATTGAAAACCGGGAAGTTCAGCCCGGTCAGGCCTATCTTGTAATCAAGGATTCCGATCTGGTTAAAATTGTAAAAGATTGCAAAAAGAATGCATACAAAATAGGCACAGAAGTCGGCATTATCTCATACAACGACTCGCCGATGAAGGAGATTGTAGGTGCAGGTATAACCGTAATTTCCACTGATTTTGTGCGGATGGGAAAGGATTGTGCCAATTTTATCGTCAGTAAAAATAAGCTGACTCAAGTAATTCCAACCAACTTAATTGTGAGGGGCTCATTGTAGGTAAACCCATGAGCTGTGAATAATGTAACTCTTTGTGTAAATTGTGCAACATTTACTCCAATTGGTTACACTAATTTTATACGATTAAGATTTCACTTTTAAACTGTCGGTATTGCACAATGTTATATTTGCGATACGGCAATAGAAATGAATATATAATCGTTCTTATAAAAAATACACAATCATGAAACGAGCCATGAGAATTACTTACAAAATTGAGGAATGATTATTGGCGAGTTCCATCTGACAATTAAAAATCAAATTAGAAACAGATGAAAACACTTACAATTATTGGCCTGTTGGCACTATTTGCGTTGACAGGCAATGCACAGGGAATTTTTGATGCAGGTTTAAAAGCGGGTATAAATACTTCAAAAATTTCGACATCGAAGGATAATTATACCCCGGAAACTATTAACAACTACCAGTTTGGCGCTTTTGCCCGTGTTAATATGTGGCGTTTTTACATTCAGCCGGAAGCCTATTTTAATTCTAAGGGTGGTGAGTATATTGACAAGCTTAACGCTTCAACCATCAATTCGTTTAATCTAAAAACAATTGATGTACCAGCTTTGGTCGGATTCAAGATCATCAATCAGGAAGCATTCAACGTGCGAATCATGGCAGGTCCGGTTTTCTCATTTGTAACTGATAAAAGCGTTAAAGGCCAATTTGCCGAAGACAAACTAAAAGACAATTTCTTCGGTTGGCAGTATGGGGCAGGTGTCGATTTTTTGTTCCTGACACTCGATGTCAGAAAGGAAACTTATAGCGACGACATCTATGCTTCGCCTGATTTCAATACGAAAAAAGGTAATTTTGTGGTAAGCCTGGGTATAAAGTTGTTTTAATCTTCAGATTCTTATCTTTACCGTATGAAACGGTTAATTTTATTAATGATTTCCTTTTGTGCAGCGCTTTTTGTTTCTGCACAGGAGGAAATTTTTTCAGATAGTATTTCAGTTGAGCACGGGCAGTACAAAGTAAACGACCGGTTTAAGGTACAAACCCGGGTAAGCATCTCCAATCGCCCTTCTACGCCGTGGGAGCCCTGATCCGGGGTTCCATTTCTCCGGAATTATCTTTTCTGAATCACGCCGGATGAATCAACATTTCGACTAAATTTGGAACCCTTTACACGGATAAATTCTATGTTGGATAAAATCAAAAAAATTGAGCGGGTTTTCAAACAATTGGACAAGGAAACTGAAAGATTTGGCAAACAAACGAATCTTAAGTGTCTTACTAATTGTAACTTGTGCTGCCTGAAAAAGGATCTGGAAGCCAATGTGCTCGAATTTCTTCCGCTTGCCTATTATTTGTATCAAAATAACCTTCACGAAGCAGCTTTGGATTTGATAGCTACCAATCCTGAACATTGCATCAATCTGGCCATTAGTCAGGTTCCGGGGCAAACTGCAGGTTGTTCGAATTACGACCACCGCGGCATGGTTTGCAGGCTTTTTGGTTTTTCAGGAATAAAGGATAAAAACTCGAAACTGGCGATTTACACCTGTTCTCACATGAAAAACGAATATCCGCAGGAGTTTAAAAATGCCATGGAACGCATCAATTCAGGCATGGAAATTCCGATGGTTACCGATTTTTATTATCAGATATACTTCCTCGACAGCCACATGGCCAACGATTACAATCCAATCAATGTGAGCATCCGAAAAGCCATTGAAAAAGTGGCGTATTATTTCGAAAACAAATCCGGAAGAGAAAATATTTCCGATCCGGTTACTCAGGATAAAAAATAAGGTTAAATGTCAGAAGCAATTTTAAATATTCCGGATCTATCAGCCGAATTTATTTTTCAGGCGTCGCGCAGCAGTGGCCCTGGCGGACAGAATGTTAACAAGGTAAATTCGAAAATCGAACTGCGTTTCAACATTCAAAATTCATCCATTTTAACTGACGATCAAAAGGAATTACTTTTATCAAAGCTTTCGACCAAAATCAGTTTGGATGGGTTCCTGATTGTAATTTCACAGCGCGACCGTTCTCAGCTGGTCAACAAGGATGATGCCATCAGAAAATTATATGAGCTGATTGAAAAGGCTTTGCGTCCGGTTAAACGCCGCAAAAGTACCCGGCCAACCCGAAGTTCGGTAGAAAAAAGATTGACTGGAAAAAGAATAAAAGCCGACATCAAACAAAACCGTCAAAAGCTGGATGATTAAGATTTGAAGTGGAAGAGCCAATTACCGATGATGCCCGGCATAGAATTGCTTTCTACGAGAACGCAGATTTTTCAGTTTGTGAAGGAATTTATTATCAACCCCCTTATTCTCCTGATCAAAAAAAAGTTAAAATGCTGTTAATGAGTTTTCCTGAAAATATTTTGCTGCCGGAATTTGATGAAATCAAAACCCGGATTTACCGGGAAGTTTATCAGCAGAAATATCCGGCAAAAAATAAATAATTTATAGTCATAAACCATCAGAAATCCTCAATTTCCAAATTTAATACAATGTCGATTTTATCGGTTTTGCTTTCAGATGTTAACAAACAGGATGATTTTTTATAA
>JAUYTA010000652.1 GCA_030695265.1 Bacteroidota bacterium | reverse complement strand
ATTCTGAAAAGCTGTGACAAACAACTGATTGGACACATTGCAGCCAAAATCAGATCCTTCCGCAAACCTGAGCCTTACAAAGGAAAAGGTGTTAAATTTGTTGGTGAAATTCTTAGGCGCAAGGCCGGTAAATCAGCTGGTGCTAAATAATAAAAATTAAAAAACCATGGCTTTAACGAAGCAAGAAAGAAGATATAGAATTAAGAAGAGAATCCGGAAAATCGTTTCCGGAACTGCTGAAAGACCACGTTTGAATGTATTCAGAAGCAACAAGCAGATTTATGCCCAGTTGATTGATGATTTAAATGGAAAAACGTTGCTGGCAGTTTCCTCACTTAATAAAGATTTCGTAGGTACCGAGGGTACCAAAATCGAAATGGCTGCGATAATTGGTAAAGCAATTGCTGAAAAGGCTTTAGCTTCCGGAATCTCTGCTGTTGTATTTGATCGTAATGGTTATTTGTATCACGGTAGAGTTAAACAATTAGCTGATGCTGCCCGTGAAGGTGGCCTAAAATTTTAATAGTTATGTCAGGAGATATCAGAAAAGTAAAAACCAGTGATCTGGAACTGAAGGATCGGTTGGTAGCTATTAACCGCGTTACGAAAGTAACCAAAGGGGGTCGTACATTTAGCTTCTCAGCAATTGTAGTAGTAGGCAACGAAGACGGTATCGTAGGCTGGGGCCTCGGTAAAGCCAGCGAAGTTACCACTGCAATTTCAAAAGGTGTTGATGCAGCAAAGAAAAACCTTGTAAAGGTTCCGATTCACAAAGGAACAATTCCTCACGAACAGGAAGCTAAATTTGGTGGCGCCCGCGTATTTTTAAAACCGGCAACATCAGGAACCGGGGTAAAGGCCGGAGGCGCTATGCGTTCTGTATTGGAAAGTGTTGGAATACACAACATCCTTGCAAAATCAAAAGGATCTTCGAACCCGCACAATCTTGTAAAAGCAACTATGGCCGCACTTCTCGAATTGAGAGATGCACATGCAGTAGCCGATCAACGCGGTGTAACATTGGATAAAGTATTTAATGGATAAGGAGTTATGGCTAAGATAAAAATTACACAGGTAAGAAGTAAAATTGGTTCCGACTGGACGCAGGTAGCAACACTTACAGCGTTGGGCATCAAGAAACTTAATCGTGCAGTAATACACGAAGTAACTCCACAGATTATCGGGATGGTCAACAAAGTGAAGCATCTTGTAAAAGTTGAAGAAGTTTAAACTTATTAAGATCAAGAAATATGGATTTAAGTAATCTTAAACCTGCGGAAGGTTCAACCAAGAGCGAAAAGCGAATTGGACGTGGACAGGGTTCAGGTCATGGCGGTTCCTCTACAAGAGGTCATAAAGGAGCCAAATCAAGATCTGGTTACAAAACACGTCGTGGTTTCGAAGGTGGTCAAATGCCTTTACAGCGTGTTGTACCGAAATTTGGTTTCACCAATATCAACAGAAAAGAGTTCAAAGCAATCAATCTTGACGTTGTTCAGGAATTGGCTGAAAATTTAAAACTCACAACAATTGATGTTGAAACTTTGGTTGGAGCTGGTATGGCTTCCAAAAGGGATAAAATAAAGATTTTAGGAGACGGAGTATTAAACCTTAAATTGGAAGTTAAAGCACACGCTTTTTCTAAAAGAGCAAAAGAAATCATTGAGAAACTAGAAGGAACCACCGAAATACTCTAACTCTGATGAAAAAGTTTTTTGAAACCCTAAAGAATATTTATAAGATCGAAGACTTACGGTCCCGGTTGGGGATCACCTTGTTTTTGCTTTTAATATATCGTTTAGGTTCTTATGTTTCTTTACCAGGAGTTGATCCGGCACAGTTGGATCAACTTAAAGATCAAACATCTGAGGGGTTGCTCGGATTGTTGGATATGTTCTCAGGAGGAGCTTTTTCCCAGGCATCTATTTTTGCTTTGGGAATCATGCCCTATATATCGGCTTCTATTGTAATTCAGTTGATGGGTATTGCGGTACCCTATTTTCAACGATTGCAAAAAGAAGGTGAATCAGGACGTCGAAAAATCAATCAGCTAACCCGTTATCTGACTGTTGTCATCCTGATCTTCCAGGCACCTGCTTATTTAATTAACCTTCACAACCAATTGCCCGAATCAGCTTTTGCAATCACCGGAACACTGTTTACGATATCATCAACTGTAATATTAACTGCAGGTTCGATGTTTGTAATGTGGCTTGGTGAACGTATTACCGATAAAGGAATTGGAAATGGTATATCGCTGATCATCATGATCGGAATTATTGCACGACTTCCACATTCTGTCGTTGCCGAATTTGCTTCGCGCATCGAACAACAAGGTGGTGGTATGGTAATGTTCCTGTTAGAGTTTGTAGTGCTGTTCTTTGTATTTATGGGATCTATTTTACTGGTTCAGGGAACCCGCAAAATACCTGTACAATACGCTAAAAGAATTGTTGGCAACAAACAATATGGTGGTGTTCGTCAGTACATACCTTTGAAAGTTAACGCTGCAGGGGTTATGCCTATCATTTTTGCCCAGGCAATCATGTTTATACCGATTAGTCTTGCGGGTTTTGCCAATTCAGATGGTTTGAGTGGCTTTGCAGCTGCATTTTCAAACCATACCGGTTTTTGGTACAACCTGACTCAATTTTTGCTTGTAATTCTTTTCACTTATTTCTATACTGCAATTACTGTGAACCCAATGCAAATGGCTGAAGATATGAAGAAGAATGGCGGATTCATTCCCGGTGTTAAACCCGGAAAGAAAACCGTTGAATTTCTTGATACCATCATGTCCAGAATTACACTTCCAGGATCAATTTTTCTTGGAATTATAACTATTTTGCCTGCGTTTGCAATGATGGCCGGAATCAACAATCAGTTCGCTTATTTCTTTGGCGGAACATCACTGTTGATTCTTGTGGGAGTTGTTTTAGATACACTGCAACAAATTGAAAGTCATCTTTTGATGCGTCACTACGATGGTTTGATGAAATCAGGCCGGATCAAGGGACGTACCGGAGGTAGCGGGTACTAATTAATCTATCTGGACATTTAGGTGTCCTGGATTGATGAGAAGTTCTAAACTTGTTAATTTAATTTATTTTTATGGCAAAACAGTCTTCTATACAACAAGACGGAACAATCATTGAATCATTATCAAATGCAATGTTCAGGGTTGAATTGGAAAATGGACATACCATTACTGCACATATTTCCGGAAAGATGAGGATGCACTACATCAAAATCTTACCCGGCGATAAAGTAAAGGTAGAAATGTCACCATACGACCTGACCAAAGGAAGAATTACTTTTAGATACAAAAACTAAAGCACAAAATAATGAAAGTAAGAGCATCCATTAAAAAACGTAGCGCCGAATGCAAAATTGTACGCAGAAAAGGCCGTTTGTACGTGATTAACAAAAAGAATCCTAAGTACAAACAACGTCAGGGATAATTAATTAACTTTGTAAAAATTTTATTTATGGCTCGTATAAGTGGTGTTGACATCCCTAACAATAAGAGAGGCGAGATAGCATTAACCTATATCTATGGTGTTGGTCGAAATCTTTCTGTAACGCTCCTCGAAAAAGCCGGCGTTGACAAAAACATCAAAGTCCAGGATTGGACGGATGAACATTTGGCTGCTATTCGTGCAGCAATCAGTGGAAACATTAAGGTAGAAGGCGAATTGCGTTCTGAAACCCAAATGAATATTAAACGATTAATGGATATCGGATGTTATCGCGGTATTCGTCATCGTGTAGGCTTACCTCTTCGTGGACAAAGCACAAAAAATAATGCACGTACACGTAAGGGTAAGAGAAAAACTGTTGCTAATAAGAAAAAAGCCACTAAATAATTGATATTTGAATTATGGCAAAAAAGACTGGTTCTACAAAAAAACGAGTTGTTATCGTTGAAGCAATCGGGCAGGCACACATTCATTCTTCATTCAACAACATCATTGTGTCGTTGACCAATGGTAATGGTGAAGTAATTTCGTGGTCGTCAGCCGGTAAAAAAGGATTCAGAGGTTCCAAAAAGAACACTCCGTATGCCGCTCAGGTAGCATCTGAAGAATGTTCCAAGACCGCGTATGATCTTGGACTCAGAAAAGTAAAAGTATATGTAAAAGGTCCGGGTAATGGTCGCGAGTCTGCTATTCGCGCTATTAGCAGTGTGGGCATTCAGGTTAGTGAAATTGTTGACGTAACTCCACTACCGCACAACGGATGTCGTCCTGCAAAAAGAAGACGTGTATAATCTAATTAATTAAGACAGTAATGGCAAGATATATTGGACCAAAATCTAGAATTGCCCGAAAATTTGGTGAAGCAATTTTCGGACCTGATAAAGTGCTTGAAAAGAAAAATTACCCGCCGGGAGTTCATGGTTTGGCAAGTCGCCGCCGTAAAAAATCGGAATACGGTACGCAATTAAAAGAAAAACAAAAAGCCAAATACATGTATGGTGTATTGGAAAAACAATTTTCTAATTTGTTTAAAAAAGCATCAGCATCAAAAGGTGTAACTGGAGAAGTCCTTTTACAGTTGCTTGAAGCCCGTTTAGACAATGTTGTATTCCGTTTGGGAATTGCGCCAACCCGTGCTGCTGCACGCCAGTTGGTTTCTCACAAGCACATCGTAGTTAATGGCGAGGTTGTAAACATACCTTCGTACCATTTACGTCCCGGCGAATCTGTTGGCGTTCGTGAAAAATCAAAATCACTCGAAGCAATTACAGCTTCTTTGAATTCACATCGTTTTAATAAATTTGCATGGTTGGAATGGGATAGTACTGAAATGGCAGGTAAGTTTTTAAACCGTCCTGACAGAGCAGATATTCCTGAAAACATTAAAGAACAACTTATTGTAGAGTTGTATTCTAAATAATCAATTATTCAGTATTATGGCAATATTAGCGTTCCAGAAACCCGACAAAGTTATAATGGTTGAAACCGATGATAAGTACGGAAAATTTGAATTCCGTCCATTGGAGCCAGGCTATGGTATTACAATTGGTAATGCCTTGCGTAGAATCCTTTTATCCTCTTTGGAAGGTTATGCAATCACCACTATCAAAATCGACAAAGTTGACCATGAATTTGCTACTATCAAAGGAGTGATGGAAGATGTTACTGAAATCATCCTTAACATGAAGCAAATCAGGTTTAAACGTGAAGCTGAAGATTCTGACAGCGAAAAGGTTTCAATCTCATTTTCAGGGCAGGATGTATTTACCGCTGGAGATATTAATAAATTTATGACCGGCTTCCGTGTTCTAAATCCAGAATTAGTTATTTGCCGGATGGAACCTGAAGTTAAATTGCAGATGGAACTTACCATCAACAAAGGTCGCGGATATGTTCCAAGCGCTGAAAATAAGCCTATCGATGCTGAGTTTGGAGTTATACCGATTGATTCAATTTTCACACCGATTAAAAATGTGAAATATGCAATCGAAAATTATCGCGTTGAGCAAAAAACCGACTACGAAAAGCTGGTTTTTGAAATCACAACCGATGGTTCTATTCATCCAAAAGATGCATTGAAAGAAGCTGCAAAAATTCTGATTTATCACTTCATGCTATTTTCTGACGAAAAGATTACAATCGATTCGGATGAGAAATTTGCAAATGAAGAGTTTGATGAAGAAGTATTGCACATGCGCCAATTGTTGAAAACAAAACTGGTTGACATGGATCTTTCAGTTCGTGCATTGAATTGCCTTAAAGCAGCGGATGTTGAAACATTGGGCGAACTGGTTACCTATAACCGGAATGATTTGCTCAAATTCCGTAATTTCGGTAAAAAATCACTTACAGAACTTGATGACTTGTTGGTGAGTTTGAGTCTGACTTTCGGGATGGATATCAGTAAATATAAACTTGATAAGGAATAAGTAAAAATGAGACATAGTAAAAAATTCAACCATTTAGGTAGAACTAGCTCACACAGAAAAGCTATGTTGGCCAATATGGCTAATTCATTGATTTTTCACAAACGTATTGCAACGACTTTAGCGAAAGCCAAAGCCTTAAGAGTATATGTTGAGCCACTTATCACAAAAGCAAAAGACGATTCAACTCATTCGCGCAGAACTGTATTTGAATATCTTCAAAGCAAAACTGCTGTGGCTGTTTTGTTCAGGGATGTTGCTGAAAAAGTTGGCGATCGTCCGGGTGGTTATACCAGGATTCTGAAAACAGGAAACCGGTTGGGTGATGATGCTTCAATGTGTATCATCGAATTGGTTGACTTTAACGAAAGCATGTTGGCTGCCAAAGAAGGCAAAGCTAAACCAGGTCGTTCACGTCGCGGAGGAAAGAAAAAACCTGCCGGTGTAACGGAAACGGTAAAAACTGCTGCCCCAAAAGAATCTGCGAAACCGGCTCCAGCTGAAGAAGCTGCACCGGAAACACCAATTCAGGAATAAGAAATAATTCAATGAATAAAAAAAGGCTGATGGATAATCAGCCTTTTTTATTTCCCGTAATTCACGACCTGATAACCTGAAAAAAATGGTGTTGTAAAGGTTATCTGTTTCTTTATTTTATATTGAAGTTTCTTCTTTTTGTTTCAGATGAAAGTCGATGGTCGATAATAACTTTTCAACATCAATTGGCTTGATTAAATAATCATCGGCTCCGTTTCCCATACAGCGGATTCGCTCATGTTCAAAATCATTGGTGGTTACAAAAATGATTGGAATATTTTTATTGCGGTGGCTAATTGATTCTCTGATCTGCAATGTTGCTTCGGCGCCATCCATAACCGGCATCGACAAATCCATCAATACAACATCAAAAAGATCCTTCTCCAACATATTTACAGCCTCAAGTCCATTATTGGCAGTTTCTATCTCGTAATATTTCTTTAGAGAGTAGTATAAAAACTTTTGATTAATGGGATTGTCGTCAACAACTAATAATTTCACAGTGTTTATTTTGAATGCATCAATTCACATTTGTTAAAACTACGGAATTTGCTACTGAAAAAGAACTAATTTTGGTAACTCAAAAGCGCTTTTAGATAACCCAACAGACAGATTTGATTAAAAACAGTTAAATAAAAAATAAATAAATATTTATGGCAGACGATAAAAAGATTATTTTCTCGATGCATCGGGTAAATAAAACATACCCACCGCAAAAACAAGTATTGAAAGATATTTCATTGTCATTTTACCTTGGTGCCAAAATCGGGATCATCGGGTTGAATGGTTCAGGTAAATCAACCTTGCTTAAAATTATTGCCGGACTTGAAAGTACCTATCTGGGAGATGTTGTTTTTGCTCCGGGATACACCGTCGATTACCTCGAACAGGACCCACAGCTTGACGAGACGAAAACAGTTAAAGAGATTGTTCAGGAAGGCGTTCAGGAAATAGTCGATGTTTTGAAGGCTTTCGAAGACATCAACCTGAAATTTGGCGATCCTGAAGTGTATGAAAATGCTGATTTGATGGACAAAATGATTGCTGAACAAGCCGTACTTCAGGATAAAATTGATCACCTGGATGCATGGAACCTGGATGCCAAACTGGAACGTGCGATGGATGCCCTTCAATGTCCGCCAGACGATCAGCTTGTAGGCGAACTTTCAGGAGGTGAACGCCGCCGCGTTGCATTGTGCCGACTGCTGCTAAAAGAGCCTGATGTGCTATTGCTTGATGAGCCAACCAACCATTTGGATGCGGAATCAATTCAATGGCTCGAATTGCATCTTCAGCAGTACAAGGGAACAGTGATCTGCATTACTCATGACAGGTATTTCCTTGACAATGTTGCCGGTTGGATTTTGGAACTTGACCGTGGAGAAGGAATTCCATGGAAAGGAAATTATTCTTCATGGCTCGATCAGAAATCGAAACGTATGGAGCAGGAAGAAAAAGTTGCTTCGAAACGCCGGAAGTCACTTGAAAGGGAGCTCGAATGGATACGGATGGCGCCCAAAGCCCGTCAGGCAAAGTCGAAAGCCCGCATGGGTGCTTACGACCGCATGGTGAATGAAGATGTGAAATCAAAGGAAGAAAAACTCGAAATATTTATCCCGAACGGGCCGCGTTTGGGTGAAAGGGTAATTTCTGCACAAGGTGTATCAAAAGGCTACGGTGATCGCCTGTTGTTTGAGAACCTTGATTTCGTGCTTCCTCCGAATGGCATTGTTGGTGTTATTGGTCCAAACGGCGCGGGTAAAACTACCCTGTTTAAACTGATCATGGAATTGGAACAGGCCGACAAAGGGACTTTTGAAGTGGGCGA
>JAUYTA010000646.1 GCA_030695265.1 Bacteroidota bacterium | reverse complement strand
ACTATTTTTACCAAAAAAATTACACTCATGATACAACGAATTCAAACAGTTTACCTTTTTCTTTCAGCTTTATTGATAGGCTTATTATTTCTATTGCCATTTGCTGAAATAGCTATGGACGGCGCTATTTATATTTTCAATTACAAAGGGATTGTGTTCGATGGCACTTTGAAGGAAAATGGACTTTCCATTTCAGTTTTAATCGGAATTATACTGACTTTGCATGGTGTTGCAATTCAAAGCTTCAAAAACCGGATAAGGCAAATTCGTCTCATCGTATTTTCTATGTTACTGATGGTGGGCTTAGTCGGAATGTTTTTCTTTTTTACCTGGTACACTTTCAGCGAAGCACAAATCAGCTATAAAATCAGCATGGTTTTCCCCCTGGTCGCTATTGTTTTGGATTATCTGGCCATCCGTGCCATCGGAAAAGATGAAGCGCTGATACGTTCCATCGACCGGATCAGATAAATTTGCATAGGCTTTAAATGCTTGCCCTTTAGAATAATAAACCAATTACTGAAATGATAAATTACACAGGTACCTATACCGATCAGTATGAGCTCACCATGGCTCTGGTATATTTTCAGAAAGGAAGAAAAGCAGAAAAAGCCGTGTTCGATTACTTTTTCCGGAAGTTGCCTTTCCACAGTGGTTATGCGGTTTTTGCCGGCCTTGAAGATTTGCTGGATGTGTTGGAAAACCTGTGTTTTGATGACAAAGACCTCCATTATCTTAGCGAAATTGGCTTTCCTGCAGACTTCGTTGAATACCTGAAAGACTTTCAGTTTAAAGGAGATATTTTTTCGAGTAGCGAAGGCGATTTGGTTTTCCCTAACCGCCCGGTTTTACGGGTTGAAGCCAACCTCATTGAAGCTCAGTTAATAGAAACACTGTTACTGAACATTCTCAATTTCCAAACTCTTATTGCAACCAAAGCCAGCCGGATGCGGATGGTTGCAGGTAACCGGAAACTAATTGATTTTGGTTTGCGAAGAGCGCAGGGAGGCGGAGGTTTCTCTGCCAGTCGCGCTGCCATTGTTGGTGGTTTTGATGCAACCAGCAATGTGAGGGCAGCCCGCGAATACAACATTCCAGTGTCGGGAACAATGGCACATTCATTTATTCAAAGTTATGATGATGAACTGAGCGCTTTTCGCGATTTCGCCGAAAGCCGTCCAAATGATTGCGTGTTACTGGTTGACACTTATAATACGCTAAAAAGCGGAATTCCCAATGCAATTACAGTTGCAAAAGAAATGGAAAAAAGAGGCCATTCTTTGAATGCAATTCGGCTTGATAGTGGCGACCTGGCCTATCTTGCACGACAAAGCCGAAAAATGCTTGACGATGCTGGCTTGCCAAAAGTGAAAATTGCTGTTTCAAATCAGTTGGATGAATTTGTGATAAAAAGCCTTTTGGAACAGCAGGCACCCATCGATGTGTTTGGAGTAGGCACAAGTCTGGTCATCGGCTCGCCCGATGCTGCTTTGGACGGAGTTTATAAGCTGGCTTTGCTCGATGGAAAGCCAAGTCTTAAATTGTCTGAAAATTTGGGAAAAGTTACCTTGCCACATAAGAAGCAGGTTTATCGAATTTCCGACAGCAATGGCAACTGGATTGGCGCCGATGCCATCGCACTTGAAGAGGAACACGATTTTCAAAAAATCACCCATCCTTTCGATGTTTTGAAATCACTTTCAGTAAAAAACTGTCAGAAGGAACCATTGTTGGTAAAGGTGATGGAAAACGGGAAACGACTGGAGAAACCACGACTTCTGGAAGAAATTGCCAGCTTTGGTATTGAAAGACTAAAGAAATTGTCGCCTGAATACAAGCGCTTTGACAATCCGCATATTTACAAAGTGGGGATTAGTGATAAGCTAATGAAGGAGCGGGATATTTTGATTGAAACCTTAAAAAAGGATTGAAATGAAGGCCTTGGTTATTGTAGATGCTCAGATTGATTTTATGCCTGGCGGGGCGTTGGCGATTGCAGATGGCGATTCCATTGTGCCCGTCATTAATAAGCTGCTACCTGAATTTGAACTGGTTGTGGCAACTCAGGACTGGCATCCTGCCAATCATGCAAGTTTTGCCAGAAATCATCAAGGCAAAAAGCCATTTGATATCATTGAACTCTTTGGAATGGAGCAGGTTTTATGGCCCGATCACTGTGTCCAGGGAACAAAAGGAGCTGAGTTTCATCCTGAAATGGAAACACTGAAGATAACTGCCATTTTCAGGAAAGGAATAAATCAGGAAATTGACAGTTACAGTGGATTTTTTGACAATAGCCATCTACACAATACCGGTTTGGCAGGCTACCTCCGTGAAAAAGGAGCCACTGAGCTTTATTTCTGCGGATTAGCTGCCGATATTTGTGTGTATTTCACCATCAAGGATGCTTTAAATGAAGGTTTTAAAGCGGTTCTTATTGAAGATGCCACTTGTCCGTTAAATCCCGATGAATTTGTAAAAATCAGGAAAGAACTTCAGGAAAAAGGTGTTGAAATAATTCAAAGTAGTATGATTACGGCTCTGTAATTTCGTGGTTCGGGCAATGTGAAAATTAATACCCAGTCATAGGTATTAAATTTCATTAAAGTGATTGAAATAAATTCTTAATTTTAACCTGATACAAAAAAAGATAATATGGACCTACAGTCAAGGAAAATACAATTTATTCAGGAATTTCTTAAATATGCCAATGCCAGCATTCTTGAAAGATTTGAAGAATTGTTAAAGCAAGAGCGGCAAAAAGAATTCGAAAAAGAGATAATCCCGATGACATTGAAGGAATACGAGGGACGGATCGACAAGGCATTTGAAGATATTAAAAATAATAGAGTAAAAAGTGCAAGGAAATTAAAGACTGAAATTGCAACATGGAAATAGTTGTTATTTGGTCAGACTCCGCAATTCAAGACTTGCGCAACATATATGATTATTTGTATTTTCAGGCAAGTAAAAGAATTGCAGACAAGATTTCAAATGCAATTGTTGATAAAACAATACTTTTGGAGCAAACCCCTCGTATTGGTCAGAAGGAGGAAATGTTGGCTCATTTGAACAAGGAAATACGGTATTTAATTGAAGGGAATTACAAAATAGTCTATTGGATAGACGAAAATTTAATTTCAGTGGCTACTGTATTTGATTGTAGACAAGATCCACAAAAATTGAAAAGTAAGAAAACTTAGACTACTCCGCAATCTCGTGGCTCAGGCAATGCAAGGTCCCCAATCCCCAAACCAGATCAACCGCACTGATGCCAATTATATCACGCTCCGGAAATAAATCAGTAAGAATTTCGAGTGCTTTGTAGTCGTTTTTATCGTTGAAAGTGGGCATCAACACACAACCGTTGGTTACCAAAAAGTTCACATAACTGGCCGGAAGTCGCAAATCTTCGAAGTCGAGGCGACCGGGCATCGGCATGGACACCACATTCAGTTTTTCGCCATTTTCAAGCTTAGCATTGCGCAGTATTTCCAAATTGGCTTCCAATTTATGATGGTTCGGGTCGTTGGTGTTTGGCTCCTGAACGGCTACCACGGTATTCCGGTTCACAAATCGGCAAATATCGTCCACATGACCATGCGTGTCGTCGCCCTCAATTCCTTCACCTAACCAGATTGTGTTTGTCACGCCGAGGTATTCGCGAAAAATATTTTCGTAATCTTCTTTTCGTAATCCTTTGTTTCTAATTTGCAGAACCGGATCCATCAAACATTCTTCGGTGGTGATCAACGTTCCGCTGCCGTTTACGTCAATGGAACCGCCTTCGAGAACCACCAGTTTGTTGTTGTACATCGCCGGAATCAGCGGCAATCCCAGATGTTGCGTTACTGCTGCCGGAATTCCCAGATCTTTCTTATAGTTTTTGTATTTTGCCCATCCGGTAAAACCAAATTTAATGGCTTCGCGGCCACCATCGGCTGTTTTTACAATTGCCGGACCCGAATCGCGCATCCAGTTGCGGTTGGTGCCCTTGATAATGTAACTTACTGCTGACTGATCAACATGCGCCTGTTCGAGCATTACGGCCACTTTTTCGCGCAGCTCGTCCGACTGTACCACCAGTATAACCGGTTCATAAGTGGTTACTTTTTTGATTATCTCTACAAATGCCCATTTAATGGCGTGGTACTTTCCGGGCCAGTCGCGGCCTTCAGAAGGAAATGAAAGTAATGTTGCCTGATGTTTTTCCCACTCAGCAGGGAATCGACGTGATATATTTGTCATTGGATTATTTTCCTCGTTCAATCATTTTTATGTATAATTCTTCAACAGATATAAAGCGATGCCATCCCCTTTTTCCCATGCCCCTGATTAATGCCTTGTCACCTGTCCAGAGCCGGGCACGCAAGTGATTCGTTAAGGCAATGAATAATACATCATCAATATCAACTTCTTCAACAAGTTTTTCTGCTTTTAATAATTCCGGTTTTGGAATCAGGAAATCATCAATAAATTCAATTTTATGAAATACAAGTTTCGTTATTTCAATAAATTCTTCATCAGTATATTTTCCTAACGTTTGTATTTTCTCTTTATATTCTATAACCTCTTCTCTTAATTGAGGAACCGAATAGAAAGAAAACAATCCACCTGATTTAATCAAAATCTGCGAGAATTCTCCCATCTTCCTTTTTTTACCTCTTTAACAAGTGTGTCGATTTGTTTCTGGGTAACTTTGGATTTCTGTGTCAATTCTGAATATCTCAGGAAATTGGCCATTTCCTGTAAATCGGTAATATTTATAGTAGCAGGCAACCTAATAATCACCTCACTATGAGTTCTTTCTATAATCATGTTTTCAAATTTTACCTACAAATATACTAATTAAGCAATGATAATTTGTTTTCAAATTTTGATAATGCTTTAGAAGATCGTTAAACCTAACATGAAGGAGTAACGTTTACTTTTTAATCTATAAACCTCTTTGTAATATCTCCATAAGCATCAATTCGGCGGTCGCGGAGGAAAGGCCAGTTGCGGCGGACGTCTTCCATCAAAGTATGATCAATTTCGGCCATGATGATTTCTTCCTTGTCGTGCGAGGCTTCGGCCAGTATTTCGCCTTGCGGACCGGCAATAAACGAAGCTCCCCAGAACTCAATTCCCGCTGACGATTCAACCGGTTTCTCAAAACCCACACGGTTGCAGGCGGCTACAAAAATACCGTTGGCAACGGCATGTCCGCGCTGAACAGTACGCCATGCATCGTGCTGTTTTTCGCCGTATTGCGCTTTTTCGGAAGGATGCCAGCCAATGGCAGTGGGGTAGAAGAGCACCTCGGCACCTTGCAGCGCTGTAATTCTTGCTCCTTCAGGATACCATTGGTCCCAGCAAATCAGTGTTCCGATTTTGCCCACTTTTGTGTCGAAGGCCTTGAAACCAATGTCTCCGGGTGTGAAATAGAATTTTTCGTAATAGCTCGGATCGTCCGGAATATGCATTTTCCGGTACAAACCGGCCTGCGAACCATCGGTGTCGATGATGTAAGCCGAATTGTGATACAATCCTGAAGCGCGTCTTTCGAAGAATGGAACAATCAGCACAACACCCAATTCTTTGGCAAGTGCGCTGAAAGCTTTGTATGAATCGTTGTGCAGCGGTTCGGCCAAATTAAAATAATCGTGGTTTTCGCTCTGACAAAAGTAGAACGAACTGTATAATTCGGGCAAACAAACCACATTGGCTCCCTGTTTGGCGGCTTTTCTGATCCATTCCAGACACTTTTTCAGGTTAACTTCCGGAGTTGCATCCAGCGAAATCTGGGTCAATGCGATGTTATAGTTTTTATTCTTCATGGTGCTTTTATGATTTTGACGCGCAAAAATAATGAAATGATTGAAACGGTCCAGTGTTCAGTATTTTTGGTTGTCATTTATAGTCATTAGGTCAATCATTGTCATTTGTAGTAAACCCAGCATTGTGCAACGGCAATAAATGACCATCAATGACGCGAAGCAATTGACAATAAATGACTTCTGGCAACTGTGACTGATCACTGACCACTCGCTTTATACTTTCTTAAAATACTCCTTGCTGGCGTTGCATATCGGGCATTTGTAATCTTCGGGCAGGTCTTCAAACGGGGTTCCTGGCGGAATTCCCATTGAAGGGTCGCCTTCTTCAGGATTGTAGGTAAATCCGCAGATCACACAAACCCAGCTCTGACCATCAAAAATGTATTCATGTTCATGTTCATGCTCCGGCTCTTGCTCTTTTTCTTCTGCAACGGTAGCCGCAGTTTCTGCATCGAGCACTGATTTTTCGATGTAGGTTGGCGAATTCTTTGGCGAAAGCATTTTGTATTTTTCGCGGTAATACTTGTAGGTAAGCGGTTCTTCGTCCGAAATTTCATCAGCATCGAGTACTTCACCTACAATCAGGTAGTGCGATCCGAGGTCGATGGAATTCGTGACTTTGCAATCGAACCATGCCACTGAACTGTCGAGCACAATGGGTGCGCCGGTGATGGCAGTAACGGTTTTTACACTGCTGAATTTGTCCAGATCGGATGACGACATAAAACCAAAATCGCCGATGATTTTCATATTCACGTCTTTTTTCAGTACAGAAACCGAAAATATGCCGGAATCGAGAATTGTCTGTGTCGTCTGGTTTTTCTTGTGGCACGAAATTGCCAGTTGTTCCGGCTGCGACGTCACCTGAAAAGTCGTGTTTGCAATGTATCCGGCCTTTTTCCCCTGATATTCGGAAGCTACCAGATACAATCCGTAGCTTAATTTATGAAATGCTTTTAGCTTCATGATTTTTAAATTTTACTTTATTTTTTTGCTGAACGAATTTAGGCGATTGTTTTAAACTTATTGCTTTTTCAGGAAGAAATTTATTAATCGCTACTGAATGATAGTTTGTTTTTATTTGGTCGGTAGTTTTGTAAGTCATACCTTTAGCCTTGCAAATTTATTCATCTGTTGTTCGACGGCAATATAACCACCACGACAATCATTTTGAAAGACCCGGTTTATCCGGTAACCGTGAAACTGATTTTCGTTTCCTATTTCGAAGAAGACATCGTAAAAACATGGACTGAAATCAGCCATCAGGAAAAGAATCCGGTAGTGATGAGCAATTTCGCTTCTTCGATGATTCATCTGAATGCAGATCGCTATTGGTTGACTCAGTTTCATGGCGATTGGGCCGAAGAAATGCGGATGGAAGAAAGCCAGTTGACCAGCGGAATAAAAACAATTGACAGCAAACTGGGCACACGGGCGAATATTTTCCAGACACCGGTATTTTTTCTGGCAAAAGACAAGCCTGCCGGTGAAAATTCAGGAGAAGTAATTGCCGGAACTTTGGGATGGACAGGCAGTTTTTTTACGGAACAACTGGGAAGCTACTTATTTCGATTTTGATGAAAAAATACTGACTGAATTGTTCGGAGGCGCCAAAGAACTGGGCGTTGATGTATTTCTGCTGGACGATGGCTGGTTTGGAAATAAATATCCACGCGCAAACGATGGCGCAGGTTTGGGCGACTGGCAGGAAACTAAAACTAAATTACCTCACGGATTGGGATATCTGGTTGAACAGGCCGAAGCCAAAGGTGTAAAATTCGGTATCTGGATCGAGCCTGAAATGGTGAACCCGAAATTGGGATATTCATATTTCTTTCCGAGCATTACCTCGTGCAACCATATAACCACCATGGGCAAACAATCGCTGAAATACAGGACCGATGTGGCCATGATGGGAAAAATGGGATACGATATCCGTGTAAACGAAATGACTGCCGAAGAATTGGAGTTCAGTAAAATGGCTTTATATGTTATAGTACTTTATTTATCCCCGAATGAATAATTATTCCTGCTAATTCGAGGTGACTGGCGCCACTGTAAAAATCATCCCCATCTTTCCAGACTGGCGATGCCGTTGGGATTCACAATCAAAAATTATCCATTATTCCTGGTAATAGGGGATGATTTCTTGTTGTAACCACTGCTTTTAGAATTATAATTTTCTTCCTAACGCTTCTTTTAAGGTAGAAATTATTAAACTTGCATCTGATAATCAAAAGGAGCAAATGAACTTAACTGGCTTAACAGATGCTGAAATCTGGATTTCTTTCAAAACAGGAGAGAAATGGGCTATGGCTTATGTTTATTCTGAAAATGCCGAAACACTTTTCCGTTATGGGTTAAAATTTACACGTGACAGCGCTTTGGTGGAAGATGTTTTGCAGGATTTGTTTACCGATTTGATTAAAAACCGGAAATCTTTGGGAGATACAGATAATATCCTGTTTTATCTGTTAAAATCCTTCAAACGAAAAATGTTGCGTAAAATTCAAACCGAAAAACGATATGACCGAAAAGAGGAGATTGAAGGGTATCATTTTGAAGTGACCTGGTCGGTTGAACATGATTTTATTCTTAATGAGTTTTCTGAACAAAAAGTAAAAATGCTTTCTGAGGCATTGCAAAAGTTAACGCCAAGACAGAAAGAGGCCATTTACCTCCGTTTTACAAAGGAACTGGATTATAAAGAGGTGGCAGGGCTTATGGACATCAGCGTGGAAGCCTGCCGCAACCTGATTGCAAAAGCCATTTCAATATTGAAAAAATGTATTTTAGAAAAGGGGCAGGGCCCGGCGGTATTTTTTGTCCTATTTTTGAAGTAATTTCTGCTTAACATCGAAGCCTGATCTTCGTCCCCCTTTAATTGCTGAATAAGTTTTGGAACCCAAAATGTCAATATTAAAGAGCCTGTCCCGGTTTATCGGGAGGAATTCAGGGGGATTGTGAGATTTTTAATATTTAGGTGCTACGCACCTTATTCCTTTAATTTCATTCGCTGCTTTATATTCGTTCATTCCATATCTCAGGGTTTCTGCTTGTATGAAATATTGCAATAACCTTAATTATTGAATTAACTATTTGATAGTAAATTACAAATGGAAATTTTTTCATAACGTATTTTCTAACATTTTTATATGCAACCGGAAAGGTAAATGGGTTTTGTTTTATATTCTCAAAACTTACATTGATTCTTCTAAAAAATGCATCTGCAACCTTGGGGCTGTCTTCGAAATAATATTCGTATGATTTATCAAAGTCAATTTCTGCTTCGTCTGATATTTCAATACTAAATTTCTTAACTTTCATACTTCTTCTTAATCAAATCCCAATTTTTGAAAGTTGTTTCTCCTTTTTTTATTCGTAGTAGTCTTTTATCCAATAAATCACGGTGCTCAAGAGGAAGTTCTTCTGAACCTTCTTTTACATCAACAATCTCAATGTAATCCATTTTTTTGATTAAGTTAAGAAATGATGCAATTTTGCTTTGTTCCTTGATGTTAACTGTAAGTTCCATATAAATTGCTTTGTTACAAAGATACGAATTTGAAATCAAATTTGGCCTATCAGTTCTTGAATCTCACTTAAATGCTAATCAATATATTCTAAAAATATCCCTCTATCATTTGTCGAAGAGATTTTTAATATTTCGGTGCTACGCACCTTATTCCCTTTAATTTCAATCTCTGCTACAAATATTTTTGCGGCGCTGCCGCTATCTTACTGTAGTTACGATATTGTTTCAAAGATTTTAGCAGTCTAACAGCAACATTACCAATATTTTGTCTGTCTCTAAATGTTTTACCGCGAGAATTTTGCTGAGGTAATAAAACCTCATTCCATTTTACCGGGGAGATGGTGCAGCGCACCAGAATACCTGCCTGGCGGCAGACAGGTTTGTAGAAATGAAGTTAATCTTCGGAATAAAGGTGCATCGCACCGAAATATTTAAAGATTGGGTCTGCTCCGAAAAGTCCAAATCGTAGAACGTCATTGCGAACGAAGTGAAGCAATCCGTTCATTATAAGCAGATTGATTCATCCGCTTCGCTCCTTCGCAATGACGAAATTACTTTTCGGAGCAGACTCGAGATTTTTTTTTAAAAAAACTTCAAATTTTTTGATGATGTTTTCCCCTGTCATGTCTTTATAGATTATAAGCATGAAATTTATGAACTACGAAAAATATAAAAATTACTCCACCGAAGAATTTATTCTTGATGAAGTCTTTATGCAATGGGTACTCCACCCCAATCAGGAAAACGACATTTTTTGGAAAGAATTTTTACAGAACCACCCCGAAAAAATACAGCAGGTAAAAGAAGCTGTGTTTATGATTAAGGCCATCCGGGCAGTTGAACCTTCCATTTCACGGAAACAACTCGATCAGGTTTATGAGAATGTTCATTCTGTTTCAAAACCCACCCGCAAAATCGGCTGGATGATGACAAAAATTGCCGCCGTATTCCTTTTGCTGGTTTCCATTGGCGGACTGCTTTATTATCTTCAGGACACAAAAAATACATTTCCAGTAGAATTAGCCACTAACGAACTGCTGGAAAAAGGAAGGGTTATTCTGCCCGATGGAACGGTAAGTGAATTTGAGAGCGAACATACCCAAATTAAGCAAACTGCTTCCGGCGATTTGACCATTAACAACGATACTGTTTCAGTTGGAGATTTTCC
>JAUYTA010000640.1 GCA_030695265.1 Bacteroidota bacterium | reverse complement strand
GCTCAAAAAGAATTTACACAATACTACCCCGAACCGGGTTGGGTAGAACATGACCCCGAAGAAATATGGTCAACACAGGCGGGCGTTGCAGTTGAATCCATCACCAAAGCCGGGCTTGAAATGACCAACATTGCCGCTGTCGGAATCACCAATCAGCGTGAAACTACGGTAGTGTGGAACCGCAAAACCGGCAAACCTGTTTATAACGCAATCGTATGGCAGGACCGTCGCACCGCCGATTTCTGCGATGAGTTGAAAAACGATGGGTTGAGCCGGCTGATACTTGAAAAGACCGGATTAATCATCGATGCTTATTTTTCAGCAACAAAAATACGATGGATCCTGAATAATGTGCCGGGTGCGCGAAAACAGGCTGAAGCCGGACAACTGGCCTTTGGAACCATCGATTCGTGGCTGGTTTGGAACCTCACCCGCGGAAAATTACACATTACGGATGTGTCGAATGCTTCACGCACCATGCTGTTCAATATTCACACGCTCAAATGGGACGATGATCTTCTCCGGATTTTTGATATTCCTGAAAATATGCTTCCTGAAGTAAAATCATCCAGCGAAATATACGGAACCACTGCCGGACATCTTGCCCCCGGAATCACCATTTCAGGTATTGCAGGAGATCAGCAGGCTGCATTGTTTGGCCAGATGTGCATCGAGCCCGGCATGGTGAAGAACACTTACGGAACAGGCTGTTTTATGGTGAAGAACATCGGCAGTAAACCAATCGTTTCAAAAAGTAATTTGCTTACAACCATCGCCTGGAAAATTGGGAACGAAACGACTTATGCACTCGAAGGGAGTATTTTTATTGCAGGCGCTGTCGTTCAGTGGTTGCGCGATGGTCTTGGCATCATCAAGAAATCGGTGGATGTTGAGCGGCTTGCAGCAAAGGTTGACGACAGCGGTGGTGTTTATTTTGTTCCCGCTTTTGCCGGAATGGGCGCCCCTCACTGGAACCAACATGCACGCGGACTAATCGTCGGATTGACCAGAGGTTCAACATCCGGGCACATTGCCCGCGCAGCACTCGACAGCATTGCCTATCAAACCTACGACGTTTTGCTTGCCATGCAAAAAGATTCAGGAATAAAAATAAGTGAATTACGGGTTGACGGAGGTGCAACTGTAAACAACCAACTGATGCAATTTCAGTCGGATTTATTACAGACAAAGGTAATAAGGCCAGCATATACTGAAACAACAGCTTTGGGAGCTGCATATTTAGCTGGTCTGGCAGTAAATTACTGGAGCGATTTGGATGAAGTTAAGCAACACTGGCAAATAGGACGAACCTTTTCGCCTGCGATAAATTCTGATGATACCATTTCGCTGATAAAGGGTTGGCATCGCGCCATTAAAGCTTCTCATGCCTGGGCTGATGATACGGAATGACAGATCGGTAAAATATGATTGTCCGTTTGCTTATCTGTCTGGTATTTTGGTTAGTCAATTGTTGTCATTTATTGTCATTCTGTTGTCATTTCCTGGCAACTTA
>JAUYTA010000635.1 GCA_030695265.1 Bacteroidota bacterium | reverse complement strand
CGCCAAACTTCAGGAAAATGGGTGGAAGAGTACGACCGGCGCACTGATCCGCATAAACGGGAGTATTTTTGGATGACCGGATATTTTAAAAATTTCGAGGTTGATGTGGCCGAAACTGACATTACCGCACTCGAAAACGGATTTGTTTCGATAGTCCCGGTAAGCGCTGATATGACTTGCTACCAGACTTTTGAAAGCATGAAAAACTGGAGATTTTAACATGGCAATTCGCAAACGAAACCGCTTCGACCGGATATTTACAGGATGGTTACTCGGAACTATTGTGCCACTGATCATCTTTTTTGTTACTTATCAGGTGAAATACAGCGAAATAGAGTTCATGGTTTTTCTAAAGAATATGTGGAACATGAAAATATTTCTGAAATTGCTGAGCCTTTGCGTGTTCCCAAATCTTGCCTTCTTTCTGCTGTTTTACCGGCAAAAATACGATATGGCTGCCCGTGGCGTTATAATGGCGACGTTCATGTACGCATTTATGGTGCTGATTGGCAAAGTGATTTAATAAGTCCGAAGACTGAAGTCCGAAGACCGAAGTATTGCTCCCTGAGTAGCGGTTTCCTGAGCGCGAAGCAGTCGAAGGAAAGCAGTCGAAGGGAGTATTGAAAAGTCGGAAGTCGGAAGTCGGAAGACCGGAGACCGGAGACCGAAGGCGGAAGACAGTGATTTTTAGCACCAGAGGTGAGGAATATTTGTAGCATCGAAGAATCAAAGCGCAAAACCGTCCGCGGTAAAATATTGAACAATGCGATCAAACTATTTCGGACGGAAAGTGAAGACAGAAGTTCGGAGCATATAAAACAGAAGACCCGAAAACGCAAAATGGCGACAACTTTGAACTTTGAACTTTGTACTTGAAACTTTGAACTTATGAAACGAGCCATGAGAAATAATCTCAAACAGTAGGATGATTTATCAATGGCGAGTTCCATGTGGCAATTAAAAAACAAATTATCAACACATGAAATATTACGTTTTAGCCGGTGAAGCATCGGGCGATTTACATGCCTCCAACCTGATCAAAGAAATCAGTTTGATTGATCCGAAGGCGGAATTTCGCGGATTTGGCGGCGAACTGATGGAACAGGCCGGAATGACTGTACTGAAACATTACCGACAACTGGCATTCATGGGACTTGTGCCGGTGATTATGAATATCCGGACCATTCAAAAAAACTTCCGGTTTTGCGAACATGATTTGCTTCAGTTTAATCCTGATGTTTTGATTCTGGTTGATTATCCGGGATTTAACCTCCGGATGGCCAAGTTTGCCAAAGAACACGGAATACGCACTTTTTATTACATTTCGCCAAAAATATGGGCCTGGAAAGAAGCCCGAGTTCACAGGGTAAAAGCCTATGTGGACGATATGTTTACCATTTTGCCTTTCGAAACCGAATTCTACCGGAAATACAATTATCCGGTCAATTACGTTGGAAATCCCTTGCTGGATGCTATTCTGCAAAAGAAAACCAAACCGGATTTTCCACGCTTTTTTGCTGAAAATAATTTGTCAGAAAAACCAATACTCGCATTATTGCCCGGCAGCCGAAAAGGCGAAATCAGTGTTTTATTGCCCACCATGCTTGAAGCTGCTGCTCACTTTCCTGAATTTCAATGTATAATTGCCGGAGCGCCCAACATGGGAATTGAATTTTACCAGCCGTTTATGAAAGGCAGTAAAGTGCCTGTTTTATGGGGAAAAACTTATGAAATACTCATTCACAGCCGGGTAGCCATTGTATCTTCGGGCACGGCAACACTCGAGACAGCCATTTTAAATGTTCCGCAGGTGGTAGTTTATCAGCTCACGCCCAACTGGTTATTTACGCCCCTGAAGAAATTTTTTCTGAAAACGAAATGGGTTTCGCTGGTAAATATTATCCTGAAGAAAGAAGCAGTTGCAGAACTGATCCAGTCGGACTTTACCCTGAAAAATGTAATCAGTGAGTTGAATAAAATTGTACACGATCCGGAAAACGAAAAACATATGTTGGATGATTATCGTGAAATGATGATTCTGCTGGGTGAATCGGGAGCGTCGAAGAGGGCAGCTGGGTTGATGGTGGGGAAGTTGAAGGCAATTAAATCAATACGTTAATTCATTTGGCAATCATTGGATTAGTTGAAAAAGACAAATGGTAACCTGTAAAAATAACT
>JAUYTA010000634.1 GCA_030695265.1 Bacteroidota bacterium | reverse complement strand
GCCCGGACCAGTTGGGTTATGGAAGAGATAGTTAGAGAATATTATAAAAAAAATAAACACATAGGCACATAGAACACATAGATTTTTTTGGTTCTTTAATATTCTATGCGTTAAAAAAACATCTATATGACAACAGTAATTACACAAAAGTATGTCAATGAGATTAGTCATGCTATTATTGGATATGCAATTGAAGTACATAAAGAACTTGGACCGGGTTTATTAGAAAGCATCTATGAAAAATGCCTTGCTCATTTGTTACAGATCAACGGATATACCGTTTCGAGACAACATACTATTCCATTGAACTTTCGTGGCCTTGAACTTGAATGTGGACTGCGATTTGATATGTTGGTAAATGATCTGATCATTGTCGAATTAAAAACGGTTGATTCGTTTGTACCTATACACGAAACTCAATTGTTTTCTTACTTAAGGCTTCTAAAAAAGCCTAAGGGAATTCTAATCAACTTTAATTGTATTAATATTTTCAAAGAAGGTCAAAAAACATTTGTCACAGATCATTTCAGACGTTTACCAATCGAATAGAATATTTAAAAATCACATAGACACCTAAACACAATAGAATAGATAAAAAACTATGTGCCCTATGTGCCTATGTGGTTCAACTATAAGACTATGAAAATAATTATCGACGATAAAATCCCCTATATCCGGGGAGCTTTTGAAAGTGTTGCCGAGGTGGTTTACCTTCCGGGTTCTAAAACCACTCCGGAAGTGGCTAAAGATGCCGATGCGATTGTAACCCGCACCCGAACGATCTGCAACGAGAAACTATTGGCTGGTTCATCGGTCAAATTCATCGCGACTGCAACCATTGGTTACGACCATATTGATACCGATTATTGCGATATCGCCGGAATCAAATGGACGAACGCTCCGGGCTGCAACAGTAAATCGGTGGAGCAATACATTGCATCCACGCTCATGGTTTTGGCAGAACGGAAAAATCTGCAACTAAAAGATCTTTGCATCGGGGTGGTTGGTGTTGGAAATGTAGGCAGCAAAGTTGCCCGCATTTGTGATTTATTTGGCATGAAAGTTTTGCTGAATGACCCGCCACGCGAACGTGCAGAAGGTTCAGCCGCTTTTGTCAGTATAAAACAAGTGATGGAAGAAGCCGATATCATCACTTTGCATGTTCCGCTGAATATGAAAGGAGAAGACGCCACGTTTCATTTGGGATCAGAAGAATTCTTCTCCGGTTTGACACACAAACCGATTCTGATCAATTCGTGCCGCGGTGAAGTGGTCGATACGCTGGCTGTAAAAGCGGCACTAAAAAGTTATCAGATTTCAGGATTTGTTTGCGACTGCTGGGAAAATGAACCGGACATCGATATGGAATTGCTGGCGATGAGCGAAATTGCAACGCCACACATTGCAGGTTATTCGAAAGACGGAAAAGCCACAGGAACACAGATGAGTGTTCATGCTATCAGTCAGTTCTTCCATCTTGGACTGGATAACTGGCAACCTTTAGGGGTAGAACTTCCGGCAAACCCGGTTTTCGAACTGAATGGCTCGGGATTGAGTGAACAGAAAATCGTTTCAAAAGCCATTCTTGCAACTTACGATACTACCAATGACGACAGTGATTTCAGAAGAGACCCTACACAATTTGAGCAGTTGCGTGGTGATTACCCAGTTAGGAGAGAGTTTCCCGCGTTTATGATTGCTCCGAAGAATATTGGAGCAGTGACTTTGGAAGTATTGAAAAAACTTGGATTTAATGTACAAACCACATAGACACAACTTGTCCCGATTTTTCGGGATAGAACACAATAGGAAAAAATAGAATTAAATCTATGTGCCCTATGTGCCTATGTGGTTCAAATTTTAATATAAATTTTTAACGATAACGAACATGAAAAAATTAGCAGACATTGGATTAATCGGTTTGGCCGTGATGGGCGAAAACCTTGTATTGAACATGGAGAGCAAAGGCTTTACCGTTGGCGTTTTTAACCGCACAGTTGCTCGTGTTGACGAGTTTATGGCTGGTCGTGGCGCCGGAAAAAACTTTATCGGAGCTCATTCGATTGAAGAATTGTGCGCTTCGCTGGAAAAACCCCGCAAAGTGATGATGCTCGTAAAAGCCGGAAAACCGGTAGATGATTTCATCGAGCTGATTATTCCTCACCTTGAAGAAGGCGATATCATCATCGATGGCGGAAACTCGCATTTTTCTGACACCATTCGCCGTGCCAAATATGTTGAAAGCAAAGGTTTATTATACATCGGAACCGGCGTTTCTGGCGGTGAAGAAGGCGCTTTACTCGGACCATCAATGATGCCGGGAGGATCTCCTGCTGCATGGCCTGCTGTGAAAGAAATTTTTCAGGCTGTAGCGGCCAAAGTGGAAGACGGCACACCTTGCTGCGATTGGGTTGGCGAAGGTGGAGCAGGTCATTTCGTAAAAATGGTTCACAACGGAATCGAATATGGTGACATGCAGATCATTTGCGAAGCTTATCAGGTCATGAAAGATCTGTTGGGCATGAGTGCCGACGAAATGCACGAAGTATTCAAAAAATACAACGAAGGTGATCTGGATTCATATCTGATTGAAATTACCCGTGATATTCTGGGGTACAAAGATGAAGATGGCGAACCAATTGTGGAAAAAATCCTCGACACTGCCGGACAAAAAGGTACCGGAAAATGGACCGCTGTTTCAGCCCTCGACCTTGGAATTCCATTGACTTTGATCGGAGAATCGGTATTTGCCCGTTGCCTGTCAGCTCAAAAAGACATGCGTGTTGAAGCTTCAAAAGTTCTTAACGGACCGGCTGTGGATAAAACCATCGACAAAGCTCAGATGGTTTCCGACCTGAAAGATGCTTTGTTCGGAGCAAAAATCATTTCGTATGCACAAGGTTACAACCTGATGATGGAAGCTGCCAAAGAATACGGCTGGAATCTGAATTATGGAGGCATTGCCCTGATGTGGCGCGGTGGCTGTATCATTCGTTCGGTATTTTTGGCCGATATTAAAAAAGCATTCGATGTGAATCCGGACCTGCACAACCTGTTGCTAGCTCCCCACTTCAAGGAAATTG
>JAUYTA010000605.1 GCA_030695265.1 Bacteroidota bacterium | reverse complement strand
GTCCTTTTTGTACTGTGCGAACCTTTTATACTGAAAGGTGGACGTGTAACCGAAAATTGGGAAGCCTACCACTCAGATATACTGAAACGTCAGGCCATCGTTCGAAAAGTGGCAGCAAAACACAATGCGGTATTTGTTGGTTTTCAGGAAGTTTTCGACAAAGCATGCGACAAAGCCCCTGCTGATTACTGGATTTGGGATGGCGTTCACCCTACCGTTGCCGGACACGAACTGATGGCACGGGAATGGTTGAAACAAGTTGGAAAAAGAATCGCATTCTGAATATTTCTTTATTTTTGCTGAATGATCACATTTTGTCTCCATCAATCCAGCACCGATCCGTATTTTAATCTGGCTGCCGAGGAGTATTTCCTGAAGAATTTTCAGGAAAATTTCTTTGTGCTTTGGCGCAGTCAGCCAACTGTGGTGGTTGGCAAACATCAGAATGCACTGGCAGAAATCAACCATGATTTTGTACATGAACATCATATTCCGGTTGCACGGCGACTTTCGGGCGGCGGAACGGTTTTTCACGATTTGGGCAATTTGAATTTTACCTTTATCCGGAATATTGAAAAAATTCAGGAAGTAAATTTTAAAATATTTACCTCCCCAATCGTGGAAGCATTGAAAACACTGGGTGTTGAGGCTTATACAACAGGCCGGAACGATTTGGTGATTGATGGAAAAAAGATCTCCGGAAATGCCGAGCATGTTCATCGGAACCGTGTTTTGCACCACGGAACCTTGCTTTTTAACAGCCGGCTCGATGCGTTGAAAGGTGCGTTGAAAGTGGATTTGTCGAAATTTGAAGACAAGGCTGTGCAATCGAACCGCAGCGAAGTGACCAACATTGCACCGTATTTACCTGAACCGATGAGCGTGGAGGATTTTAGCAACCGGCTTTATGCAGAAATCAGCAATCAGATTACGGGTTCGCAGGTTTATGCACTAACTGAAGCTGATCTGGAAGCCATTCGAAAATTAAGTGACGAAAAGTACCGCACCTGGGATTGGATTTTTGGGTATTCACCGAAGTACCGGTTTACTAATAAATTTCAGTTTCCGAAAGGTGAGATTGATATCAACCTTTTGGTTGAAAAAGGCTTGCTGGTTGAAGTGGAGATTACGG
>JAUYTA010000603.1 GCA_030695265.1 Bacteroidota bacterium | reverse complement strand
TTCGAAAAAGATGATTTGAATTTGAAAGTCTCTCAAAAGTTAATGCGTACTTTGAAAAACTTTGTACCGCTCAAAACAATTACGAGAATTGCATAAGAGAGGTCAAAGAAAAATCATGCCAACCGGATTTGGCGGTAATAGAAAAAAACAGAGCTAAAATGATTGAGATTATTGTAGGAATACTGGTATTGCTAAGTGCAGTGACGATTTTTATCGCATCTGTTGGCATTGTTCGATTTGATAATCTTTTTGCCCGGATGCACGTGGTAACCAAAGTTTCATCGTTTGCATCCCTGATTCTGCTTGTGGCTGTTAACCTGTTGTTCCTGAATTGGAAAGTCGCAATTATATCGGTTTTAATTTTTCATGTCCTAATCTTTCTTTCGCCAATATCGACTCATGTTGTGGCCAAAGTATCAGAAACCATTAAAAAACTGGAAGAAAAATCGAATGACAATCTTATTTCAACAGATTCATTACCTTTTTTAGCTTCTCTGCAATTTCTTGCGCGAGCGGCTCCAATGCAGGATTTTTAACTGCTCAATTTCGGTCAACACGCCAAAGCCTTCTGTTTTCAATGCTTCTGTAATTTTCGCCACTGCATCGTCAAAATCGGTATGCAAAGTGGCGCTGAAATAATATTCCATTTTCTTTATTTTAGTGAATTAAAAAATATTTGTCAATGTACTCATTAACTGTTGTTTCGTGTGAACTCCCGGTTGTTTGTATTTTATTTCCCCGTTTTTGAAAATCATGAGTGTAGGAACACTCTGAATCTGATACCGGCCAGCTATCTGCTGATTTTGATCGACATCAATTTTAATTACCCTGACACGGTCGCCAAGTTCGGCTGCTAACTCTTTCAGAATCGGCGACTGCACCTTGCACGGCCCGCACCACAATGCATGAAAATCAACGATAACGGGTTTTGTATCATTAATTATTGAATCAAAGTTTGCTTTCATGTGTTTATTTTTAAACCACATAGGCACATAGGGCACATAGTTTTTATATGTTTTCTATGTGTTTTCTATGTTTTCTATGTGTCTATGTGGTTGTTCCATCTGTAAATAATTATCACAATTTATTATTCAGGCTCATCCATCTGCCACCGTTGTGGACATTGATAAAACCGCTTGATTTCAAAATTCCCTTTGCAGAGGAACTTCTCATTCCTGATTCACAGCAAGTAATGATAGTGCGTTTTTTGTCTTTAAACTTTTGAAGATTCTTGTGCAGTTGCTCAACCGGAATATTGACTGATCCCCTGATATGTCCGGATCCATATTCACCTTTGGTTCGAACATCTAAAATTATTGCACCCTCTTTCATTAACTGGGCGTAGTCGATTGTTTTTATACTAAAAAGTCTCTTAATTGCTTCAAACATAGTTGTTTATTAAATTGTTGATATTATCTGCGTCTCATCATTTGCATGATTCCGCCACCGTTTTTTACGTTGGTAAAACCCATTTGCTGCAATCCTCGCTGTCCATAAGCAGAGCGTGCTCCGGAAGCGCAGTAAAGCGTAATTTCACGCGACTTACTTCCCAATTCAGCAACTCGCCTTTGCAATTCATCCAGTGGAATATTGACCGCTCCGGGGAAAGCGCCGTCTTCAAACTCTTCGGCAGTGCGCACATCGACAACGATCGGCTCGTTTGAAGGAACTGTTGCAATAGGTTTTGTATTTTGTCGTGCCATCATTGCTGAAAGTCCACCGCCGTTTTTCACATTGGCGTAACCCAAATTCATCAGCATTTGCTGGGCATAAGCCGAACGGGCTCCTGATGCACAATACACCACAATTTCACGCGCCGCGTTTTTTCCCAATTCTTCATATCGAGGCATTAACTCATCCAATGGAATGTTAATTGCACCGGGATAAGCGCCGTCTTCAAATTCTTCAGGAGTGCGCACATCAACAACTATCAGCGAGTTTACATCCGTTGCTTTTACAGCTGTTTTTTCTTCAACTTCCGGAGTTTCTTCTTCAAGTGATTTCAATTCAACAGGTAAAAGATCAATTTGAATGTGCTTAAATCCAACGGTTCTGGCTTGTCTCTGAAGCGAGGTGTGTCCTCCTGAAATATTGGTAACATCTTTAAACCCTGCGCCCAGCAATGTGCGAAGCGCCTGATGTCCTTTTTTTCCGGTTTCGTCGTAAACAATTACTGTGCGACCTTCAGGAATAGTACTAATTTGTTCTGACAATAATTCCAGTGGAATATGTATGGCTCCTTTTACGTGGCTTTTTTCGAAAGCAAAAACATCACGAACATCCACGAATAGTGGGTTTTTGCCTTCAATAAAAGCATCCAATTCGGTAACTGTTACCGATGGACTG
>JAUYTA010000594.1 GCA_030695265.1 Bacteroidota bacterium | reverse complement strand
TGGGCAAAGCGCTTTTGCTTTTGCAACGCATTGGCATGGACATCATTCAGGAGGAAGAACAGACTTTGACCACCATGGCTTTGCGGGGCATGGCGCAAATTGAAGGTTTGGAAATTTATGGAATTAAAGATCCTGAATCATCCGTATTCTCAAATAAAGTGGGCGTGATTCCATTCGCAGTAAAGAGTAAAATGGCAACTCTGGTTGGTAAAGAGCTCGCCCTTTACGGAGGGATCGGCATCCGGACCGGTTGTCACTGCGCGCACATTATCGTCAAGCACATTCTTCATGTAAGCCCGTCACTAGAGCGGTTTCAACGTGTGATTGTAACTTTGTTCCCCAAACTGTCATTGCCCGGAATAGCAAGAGTAAGTCTGGGCATCGGAAACAGCGAAAGCGATGTCGTTCATTTGATTCAGGTACTGGAGAAAATTGCTGGCAAGCCACAACACCCAACCAAGGATGCTAAACCTGCACAGGTAAAGAAGAAAATGAATGATTTCGCCAGGAATGTAGCCGGGAAAGTTTATGATCAGATTTAACTGAAGAGAGGGTTTACAGGCGATTGCGGGGTTTAAAGCGGAAAATGACGCTTAAACGCCAATTTTAAGGTACTATTTCCTGAAAATTATTGTTGAAAACTCTTCTCCGAAATCAAAGTGTTTCGGGGAAGAGTTTTTATATTTATCGAAAATATATTGGCATTTGAAAATGAGAAAGATAACCACCATAGAACTAATCGAAAAAATTCAGGAAATCAGGGCATATATCATTCACAACAGAGAGCGCTTTCAAACTGAATCATTCCCTGTACACCCAAACTATACCTATGCCGCTAAAAATCTGGTTGACTATCTCTCGCTCCGAACTTTCGACATTCGCATCAAACAAGGGAACCTGTCGTTTTTAGGCTTGTCTTCATTCTCAAATTCGGAAAGATATGTGCTTACAAACATCGATAATATTTTATACCATCTTAAAACTATTCAGGGCCAAAGTGTTGAAGGCTTGTCAAATCCGGAAGAAAGTACCTGGAACTTTTTCACCACCCTTGATTTACTTGATCAAAATACGAACAGACTCTTTGGCGAAAGCAACAACCAAATTAGCACCCGAATAATGGTTACCCTGCCTTCAGAAGCAGCCGGCGATGCAAAATACATAGCCGACTTGTTGATGAACGGTATGGAAATAGCCCGTATTAATTGCAGTCACGACAATACCGAGGTTTGGGAAAGCATGATTGATGCCATACGCACAGCCGAAAACCAAACCGAAAAACATTGTAAAATATACATGGACTTGTCCGGACCAAAAATTCGCTCGGAGAAAATACATATACTCAAAAAGAAGAAAAAGAAAAAAAGTCAGGTAGTATTGCATATCGGCGATCGAATCAAATTATACTCCACCGAAGCCGAGCTGGAAGACGCTATAGAGAAAAAAGAGCCATCAAAAACTTATGCTGCCTTGGTTTCTATGAGCATTCCGAATGTTGTTGAAAGCCTTGCAGTTGGACATCATATTTGGTTTGACGATGGTAAAATTGGAGGTGTTATTGAGG
>JAUYTA010000577.1 GCA_030695265.1 Bacteroidota bacterium | reverse complement strand
AATGATACCATTCCGGGCAAACAGTTTTATTCATTTTCATCGCCGAATATCCGCATTGCCCAGATTCAATTACTGAAATTAATTTTTAACAGGCAACTCGAAATTGGCGAAATATTGATTTCACAACCAGAGCTGAAAATTCATGGGAAACAGGCTGACAATGAAGATCAAAAAAACAGCGTCAGCACTGTTTTAATGGAACTACGGCCATTGGTTACGAAAAATTTCAGCAGCATAAAAATCAATAAGATAGAGTTGGTAAACGCAAGTTTCGACTTTTACAATTTGCTTGGTGATAGCCGTAAACTTTCGAATGCCGAAGACATCACGATTGGCATTCTGAATTTCTATACCGACTCGTTGCTTTTGCCTGATCCTGAGCGGGTTTTCGATGCGGATGACATCTACCTCCGTTTGTCGAACTATCAGAACAGACTTGGAGACAGTATTCATACTTTAACTGCGCTCACCGCAACCTATTCGCTTAAACGATCGCAGATTGAAGCTAAAAATATTGAACTTAAGCCAAGCAGCAATGCTGGTTCAGCCAAAAGTAAATACCATATTGTTGTACCACATGCAATTATAAAAAGCAGTCATATCAATGAATTCTACCGTGAGAAATCCATTCCAATAGATTCGATGGTACTGACCGATGCCGTCATTAAATTTTGGCCGGGCCAGAAAACCGCTACAATCGGGATGAAAAAACTGGATGATTTTGACCTTTACGAGTTGATAAAAGATGAGTTTACCAGTGTGAGCATAACCAATTTCAAGCTCGAAAACACACAGTTATTGCTTTTCAACAGTCAGGATGAACAGACAAGTCAGCAGGAACTTAAAAATATCGGGATAAATCTCGAAGGTTTTCTGCTCGATTCGGTTTCGGGGCAGGATACCAGCCGTATTTTTTACGCAAATAACATTGATTTTTCTGCATCAGATTATGAGCTTACACTCGGCGATGATATCCATCGGTTAAAAGTCGGACAAGTCAACCTTTCAACAAAAAGAAAATCTGTATTCCTTGAAAATATTCAGTTATATCCGCGATTGACTGATCAGGCCAGAATGAATCAAAGAAATACGATTGATGGGAGTTGCGACAGTGTCAGGCTCGATTTGTTTGAATTTAAGAAAGCTTTCCATTCCAAACGATTTTATTTTCAACGCATTAATATTTTTAATCCTGAAGTACAACTTACGCAGAACATGGTATCTGAAGTCAAACCTGATCTGGAGAATGCCAGTTTTGTTTACCAGTTGATTTCCGTTTATCTGAAAGGTATTTACTCCAATCAGGTTTCGATACAGAAAGGAAATTTTAAACTTGTGAATAAAACCGGAACGTTGCAAAGAGGCAATATTGAAACCTCTGTCAGATTGTTTTTGAGCGGTTTTGCATTGGATGAAAAAAGTGCAAAAAGTTCTGACAGACTATTTTATGCCCAACAAATTGAACTGAATTTCGACGATTACAAAATGCAACTCGTTGACCAGCTTCACAGGCTCACAGTTGAAAAATTTTCAATTTCAACCCGGCAAAACCAAGCCTCTTTACAAAACCTGCATTTGTTCCCCGATTCGAAAGAAAACATCGAAGAATTGCTGCAAAAATACAAACGCTCTGAATTATACGAGTTTACAATTCCTGAATTAACATTTACCAATGCAGATTTTCACAATGCTTTCTTCAATAAAAAGTTTTATGCCGACCTTTTAACCATTAAAATGCCGGTTATCTATTACGAAAATTTTGCTTTTCTGAAACCAATAAAACAGAAAGCCAATTTTGAAGATCTTTACTTTCTAATTTCCAATTATCTGGAAGACATTCATCTTGGCAAAGTTGATATTCCGGACGGAACCATACAGTTGATCAATCACAGCAGAAATGAAAAAACGATCTCGCTCAACAATCATTTTACACTAGGGCTTGAAAACATGCAAATTAATAAGGAACAGTTCGGACAAAAGAAATTACTCTTTTCCGATCAGATCGAATTTTCTGTTCGCGACCATATCATCCGCCTCTCCGACAAAGTACATGTTATTAAAGCCGGAACAGTAGGTTTTTCGACCAAACGGAAAGAGGTTTATGTAACCAATGCCCGAATGTATCCTGAACCCAACAGCCAGGATTTTTCATCGATTAACTGGAACATTCAGCTGGCTATTCCTGAAATAAGAATTAAAGGTATAAGTATAGAGGATTTGTACTTTGACCAGATTATTGATGCCGATAACGTATTAATAAGTGCTCCTGAAATAAAACTCTATCAGAAAAACAAAAGAAAAGATCCGACTGAATTTAAAGAACTTTCATTTCCAATGCCCGAAGAAATCGTATCCATTGCCATACGTCAGTTTAATCTGAACAGTGGTTCTTTAAAATTATTTTCAGAATTGGACGTGAAACCCTATCTGCTAATTCAGTCGGATATAAAAATGGAGTCGCAAAATATTCACATCACCAAGAATCAGGCAACCAACCAGCCCGAATTTAAAAGTGGGAAATTTACTGCAGCATTGTTCCAGTTTAAATTTACACCAAAAGACAATAACCAACAGATTAGCGTTGAAGAGCTTAACTTTTCGACCGATAAACGACATATTCTTGCCCGACAACTAACAGTAAAGCCAAAAACAAAGAGCACAAAGCAAGATCAGTTCGAATTGCAAATCCCATCGCTTTCAATGAACGGCTTCGACATCGACAATGCCTACCGAAACGATCAGTATTTCTTTGAATTTATTTTGGTTGAAAAGCCTGTATTCCTTTTGTATAACAACACAAAAGACACGATGCGTATCAATCCTTTCAAAGTAAATCTGTATCCTCATTTTGAGAGTTTTGCCGATGTATTTGCAACAAAAAACCTCAAGGTGAATGACGCAGATTTGTCTATTTTCAAAAATGGTCAGAAGAAAATTCAGGAAAAAATCACCTTTGATCTTTCCAATTTCAGGATAGAAAACAAACCTTCAACAGGGTTTCTTCACTCAACCGATTTTTCCTTCAGTGTTCAAAACACCAGGCATCAGGATAAAAAGAAATTTTACCAGTTCGCAATTGGCAGTTCGGAGTATTCGTCTAAAAACAATCGGTTTACGGCCAGAAATATTCGGTTGACACCAAATTTCAGCAAAGAGAAATTCAACAAACAAATCGGCTATCAGGCTGATTATTATGAAGGAAAGATTGATTCTGTTGTAATTAGCCAACCCAATTTACGTGGTTGGTTCGAAAAGAATGAATTGGCGGGCAAATTCATGTCGGTAAGAGGATTAAATTTCGACATTTACAGGGACAAGCGTCTTCCGTTCGATAATACAAGACGTCCTGAAATGCTTCAGGATATGATAAAAAGCCTGCCCTACCCTGTTCAGATCGATTCACTCCGACTGATAAACGCGAGTATTAATTATTCAGAACAACCTGAATTGGGCGACAAGGAAGGAAAAATTAGTTTCAGCAAAATGAATGTCACCCTGAAACCATTTACAAACATGAAAGCTTCCAATTCGAAAATTCCGGACTTCAGGCTCGATGGAACAGCAACAATCATGGATTCGTGCCAGATGAAAGTGAGCATGAATTACCAGATGAACCATCCGGACAATCTATTTACTGCAACCGGCAGCCTGAGCCCTTTCAACATGCGGATACTAAACCCGGTACTCGAACCTTTGTCGTTGGTTTCAATCCGTACCGGACAAGTCGATCAGTTTAACTTCAATTTCACCGGCGACAGGAAACAGTCAACCGGACAGTTGTGGTTCGGCTACAGCGATATGCGCATTTCGGTTCTTGAACTAAAAGACGGGAATACGAAAGAAGCAAAATTTGCCAGCTTTATTGCAAACAGCTTATTACTGAAGTCGCGAAACCCAAGGGGAAGAGAATTGGAACCTGATGAAATTAGTTTTCAGCGGGATGAAAAACGTTCGGTGCTGAATTACTGGTGGAAATCAATTTTTAGTGGAGTCCGCAACACGCTTGGAATCAAAGAAAAAACTGAATCCGAATAATAATAAAAACGAGTAAATTTCCAACTCATTTCTTCAGGTTCCAAATAACTGAAAGCTTTACCGTTTTATAATTCCAGTCGCGCAGGCCGTGAAGATATTGTAACCGGAGCGTATGTTTTTTTATTGAATGATTTAAATCAAAGGTGTAAACCATCGGTTTGTCCCGCTCTTTTTTATAACCTGAATATCCTGAAACTGAATTGGAAACCGACCAGCGCGACCATTTCAAATCGGCACCTCCCCCATACATAAATGCATCGTTCTGAAGATTCATATCGTCGTTGGTTTGCCATGAATAAAAACCGAATGATGCAAATGGCTGGAAGGAAAAATTTTCCTTTTTGCCGGGAAATTCTTTGGAAAAGCTGAAATCGAAAAAGTAGCCCGGACTATCAGAATATCTGGCTCCTTCAAGCTGGCTGCCCGATGTTGTGCGGCCTGCCATTCGAGCCATGGTATCCGGAAATTTTCTACCTTTTACCAACTGTACAAGTGTTGAGAAATAGATATCGCCAACGGCCAGTCCTTTTCCGTCAAAATCACGTGCCGCCCGTTCGTCACGAATAGACTCAGACATGGCATAATGCTCAGCGACAAACCAATACAATTCAATGGCTATTTTATCTTCGGCAAATGATTTATAATATTTTGCGAATAAATTCTGTGTCGGGTCGCCTTTTTGAAAATGAGCATCAAATCCCAGTTCGAAACTTGTTCCGGGCTGAACAACACCTTTTTTTACACCAGGAACAGGAAGTGCGTTTGGTCCGAGGTAACCGGGCGTAATATGTATAAAACTCCGCCAGCTGGGCATTCCCGGATCCCATCCGTGCTTTTCGTTCCACCAGTTCCAGTCACCTTCAGAAAAGACCAGCAACGGGAGAAGGCAAAATATAATCAGGATATTTTTTTTCATGTGTGTATTTTTAAACCACATAGGCACATAGAAAACATAGTTATTATTTTTCTATGTGAACTATGCGTCTATGTGGTTATTTTTCATGTGTTTATAATTTGTTTTTTAATTGCCATATGCCCGCCTGACAAGCCTTATGGCGGGCAGGGAACTCGCCAACTAGTCATCCTCGTGTGTGAGGATGTTATGTTCATGGCTCGTCTCATCTGTTTATTTTTAAACCACATAGGCACATAGAAAACATAGATTTTTCTATGTGAACTATGTGTCTATGTGGTTATTTTTCATAGGTCTATAATTTGTTTTTTAATTGCCATATAGCCTGTCCCGAAATATCAGGCGAACTCGCCATCCGCCAGCTGGCGGATTCTTTAATGTCCCGATTAATCGGGATGGCTCGTTTCATCCGCCAAATATACAAAAGCAGGGCAACTGACCGTATAATTTAAAATTAAAAAACCCCGCCGGATGACGAGGTTTTTCAATTTTATAAGTTCAGTTTTTTTCGGATGTTCTTCGGAATGGCATCTTTGTGAAGCATTACCGACATCGTTTTGTATTTAACGTATGGTTTTGATGCATAAAAATAGCCGCCAAAATCGTTGTAATCGCCCCACGAATTTTTCACTTTAT
>JAUYTA010000528.1 GCA_030695265.1 Bacteroidota bacterium | reverse complement strand
TAGAAGCCAAACAGTCTGTGCTTAAACCCTGGATTCTTCCGTCTATGAATGATTTCATCAAAGATCCAGCAAAACGTCATATTCGTCCTGAAGGAAACCCCGGAAATGATTTCCCCTTCGTTCAAAGCAATTTCGACGATCGTTCATGGGAAAAAGTAAATCTGCCACACGACTGGGCCATCAAAGGGCCTTTTCAGAAAGGCTGGAACTCTGAAGTTGGTGGAGGCATGGGGCGTTTGCCGGTCAATGGAGTGGCATGGTACCGCAAAAAACTCGAAATTCCGGCAGCGGATGCAGGTAAATCCATTTTTCTCGATATTGACGGCGCCATGTCCTACGCTATTGTTTGGCTGAACGGCCAACTAGTGGGTGGCTGGCCTTATGGGTATAATTCATTTCGGTTGGACTTGACTCCGTTCATCAAATTCGGCAGTGAAAATCAACTGGCCATCCGCATCGACAATCCCAATCATTCTGCTCGTTGGTATCCCGGCGCAGGACTTTACCGCAACGTTTGGCTGACCAAAACCAATCCCGTTCATATTGGGCAGTGGGGAACTTTTGTAACAACAAAAGATGTTTCAAAGGAATCTGCTACCATCCAACTTGCCGTTTCAATTGATAACGACTCGAAAACCGAAGCAAACATTGAAATTGCAACTTCAGTTTTTGCGTTGGATGCAAAAGGAAACAAAAACGGCAAGGCAGTTGTCAGTTTCTCAACCCTGAAATCAAAAGTTCCTTCAGGGGAAAGTGCAAAAGCTGAAGGTTCTGTAATCATTAAAAACCCCAAACTTTGGGGGCCGCCACCAACACAACAACCCAACCTTTATGTTACGGTGACTACCTTGACACAAAACGGGAAAGCCATCGACCAATACGAAACCCGGTTTGGCATTAGGACAGTAGAATTTAATCCCGACAAAGGAATATTCGTCAACGGTGAACACATTAAAATACAAGGCGTCAACCAGCACCACGATTTGGGCGCTTTGGGTGCAGCTTTCAATACGAGGGCAGCCGAACGCCAGCTGGAAATATTGCGCGAAATGGGCTGCAATGCCATCCGTATGGCGCACAATCCTCCAGCACCGGAATTGCTCGAATTAACCGACCGAATGGGTTTTCTGGTGATCGACGAGATCTTCGATTCGTGGGAAAGAAAAAAGACGCCGCACGATTTTCACTTGATTTTTCCAGACTGGTCGGAAGCCGATACACGCGCTTTTATTCGCCGCGACAGGAATTGTCCTTCAGTAATTATGTGGAGTTTTGGAAATGAAGTAGGAGAACAATACACCGACACAGATGGCGCTGCGGTAGCAAAACGTTTATCCGATTTTGTAAAGGAAGAAGACCCAACGCGCCCAACCACCCTTGCGATGAACTTTGCAAAATCGGACATGCCTTTGTCACAGGTTCCCGACGCAATTGGACTGAATTACCAGGGTGAAGGAATTCGTCAGGATCCTGAATTTGAAGGAACTGATCGGATCCGCACAGCACCGCAGTACGAAGCTTTCCATGGAAAATTCCCAACCACAGTTATTTTTAGCGCTGAAACTGCGTCTGCTTTCAGTAGCCGTGGCATCTACCTGTTCCCGGTAACAAAAGCAAATAGTTCGCCTGCACGCGATGGCCGTGGCGGCGACTCGAAAATTTGTCAGGTTAGTTCGTACGAACTTCATGCGGTTGACTTTGGCTCTTCCGCTGACAAGGTTTTTGGGTCACTCGACCGGCATCCTTTTGTGGCCGGAGAGTTCGTTTGGAATGGATTTGATTACATTGGCGAACCAACTCCTTATTATGAAGCGCGAAGCTCCTATTCCGGAATGATCGATCTGGCAGGTTTCAAAAAAGACCGGTTTTACCTTTACCAATCGCGCTGGCGTCCTGAACTGCCCATGGCTCATATCCTGCCGCATTGGAACTGGGCGGAACGCGTTGGAGAAGTCACTCCGGTGCATGTATTTACTTCGGGTGACGAAGCAGAATTATTCCTGAATGGAAAATCGTTGGGGAG
>JAUYTA010000555.1 GCA_030695265.1 Bacteroidota bacterium | reverse complement strand
GATGATCGCCGCAAACATCTTTCACATCGGAGCGTCCTTCTTCGGCATACCAACTTGTTCCGTATGCAAAAGCATCCTGGTGTCCGAACATCATTCCTTTTTCCTGAAGTTTCAGCATGTTTTGATACAGTTTTACCGTTTCCGGTGTTGCCTTCGGATCAGAAGGAAGCGGCCCGACTGCGTGAACCGTTGATCCAATGCAAACGAGTAAAATGAGAAATAGGTTTTTCATGGTCATGTTATTAAGTAGTCATTAAAACAATTTTACAACTTACAATTTACAATTTTAGTAGCTGCAAGAAGCCGGAAGCCAGAAGCCAGCCGCTAGCAGCTAGAAGCCAGCCGCTAGCAGCTAGATCCTTCCCTTCAATTAAATACCAGTGTGTTCACCGATTGTGCTTTTACCTGAAATTCGGTTTTGCCATTCTTTGTTTTTGCCACATTTTTCAGTATTTCCCAGATATTGGTTTCGGAAGTCGAAATCCCATCAATCTTTTTTGATTCAAAACCCGACACTTTAATTCTAACCGCTTCCTTTTTCATGCTGATGATTTGCAAAACCTTGCTTCCATCGGAGCGGATTGCACTGATGGCAAGGATTTCAGGATCGGAACTTGTGGAATGTACTATTTGTGTGCCGGTATTCATAAATTCGGTTTGATGGCGGGTAATGTAATACGACGGGTATTTTTCCTTCGTGTCAGCCGACATGATGGCGTAATTGTTTTGCCAGGTCCAGTAAAGAGAAACTTCCACTTCGGCGTATTTTATCATCCGGTGCGAAATTTTGGCGAAACGCAGTGCATAATCGTAGCTTTTGTTCATGTCTTTAATTTTCCAGGACATGGCATCGAACCCGAGTTCGGCGCACCAAACTTCCTTGTTCCAGGCTTTTCCGAAACCGGCTATGCGCTCGAATTCATTATCCGGAATATTCTCCGACCACCAGCAATGAAAACTCAGCGGACCGAGGTATTTCCAGATCGATTTATCGGCCATGATTTGGGTGGCGAATTCGACTGTTCCTTTGGTTTGGGCGGTGTCGGCCAGCAAAAATTTGGTTTTCAAACCGGCTTCTGCCCATTTTTGCCCGGCTTTTTTCACAAATGCGATGGTTGCTTCCGGCGAAAAAATGATTTGATAACCGCCGTCTGATTCGTTGAACGAGAATTGATCTATTTCGACACCGTATTCATTTTTTGCTTTCAGGAAAAAGTCGGTAAGCATTTGGATGACTTCATCGTACGATTCGGGTTTGATAACCCTTTGTGCTGTTTTCGTTGGATCGGCAATGAATTCATCAGGAACATCCCAAACTGAAATGGTGAAATTTACCACACCAAATTCACTTTTCATGCGTTTCAGTTCGTCCAGAACCTCAACAACCAAAGGCTGTTTGGTATAATTGACACCGCGGTAATCTTCAAATTTTGCATTTCTCAGGCGCATGGGCAAGGCCACGCGAACATGTGTCGGGCGAAATTCACGCAATGTTTCATCGCCTATGGCATCAGCCGCGTGTTGCGAATAGTTGGCCTGACAATAATTGCCTCCGATGGATTTGATGACCTGCCTTTTAATTTCAGGATAAATTTTTACGGTTGCTTTTTGGGCAAAAGCAGTCGATACTATTAAAATCAAGGAGAGAAAAATAATGGTTAATGTGCTGTTTTTCATGTTGATTCGGTTTATTTAAATTTCAAATTATTTCGTACCATTTATTAAAATTATGCCCATTTCGTCCGAAGGATAAATGATCTCTGACTACTGAGACTGAACACTGTTTTTATCGTTTAAAAACCTTCACTGCCGATTCATCATCGGCTTTCACAAGGTACATTCCTGAAGGAAATCCGGTAAATGAAATAACCGCATTGCCACCTTCAGGATTTATTTTTTTTATTGGAATTCCGAGCTGATTGTACACGGAAACGGTTTGAATCAACTTATCGGAACGAATATTTATCGTCTCATCAAAATAAGTTGGATAGATCTGTAAATAATTGATCTTATTCTGGATCAGGCTTGTGGCTGTATAAGTTTTCAGGTTCGGCATTTCGTCGAGTGTCAGCACGTAATCGCTGGCAAACATTTTCTTCCACAAGTCGAGCGAATTGTATTTACTGTCAGTAACAAAACCACCATACCAAGGCATAAACCATGACCAACCGGCTCCATCCATGATCAGATTATCCACATCAGGGAACGAACCACTTTCGCTGATGGTGACCATTTTTTTCCCGCCATACCGGCTGGTCATGTCATTAAATTCGAGTATTTGTGAACTGTGATCCCCATCTTTATAAATGTCGCGACCGACAATATCCACATATTCGTCGCCCGGATACCAGGCATCGTCGTTTGGTTCGCGCGTCCAAACCCAAATAAGGTTGTGCAAACCGTGAAAATTCACCATGCGGTCGAACATTAGCTGCCAAAGTTTTTTGCAGGGAGCAGCGCCTTTTGCGCCCCACCAGAACCATCCGCCTGCCGCTTCGTGCAATGGCCGCCAGATAACCGGAACTTTATTGTCCTGAAATTTCTTCAGCAGTCCGGCCGTATAATCAATGTCTTTGATAATTCCTTTATACTCTGCGGAATTTTCATCAAATATCTTTGATACATCAAAGGGAGTATCTTTTGTATAAAATGCCTCTGTTTTATGTGTCGGGTCGCGCCAGTGCCAGCAAAGAGCAGGAATGCCATTTCGGTTGTAATAATTTTTTGCATCATTAAAGGGTTCATCATCGTTGTACCAGGTATATCCACGGCCAGTCTGCATGAAATCGAGGCCAATCAAAGCCGGTTCTTTACCAGTTTTGGATTTCAGCCAATTAACCTCTTCCATACTTTTACCAGTCATTACTCCTGAAATGATTTTCTTATTGTAATTGTCGTACAGAAACTGGTACAATCTTACCACTTCGTCTGTTGGATTTGGTGTGACCAGGGATTTATTGATGTTGAACCGTGTTGACGGGTCAACCTTTTCGAATTCAATATAGTCAATGTTTATCCATCCCCATGATTTGGTGATTTCTACTTTGTGAGCTCCGGCGGCCAGTTTCAGGAAACTAACCACTTTAAGTTTAATGTAGTTTGAATTCTGGTTAGTGGCAAATGTTATGGAGCTTCCGTTAATGACCATGTTATTGGCCTTGTATCCGCTGGGTGATGCAACCTGAATGTAAATGTTGTAAGTAGCTTCTACCGCTAAATCCAGGTTGAAAGTCAGGTTTCCCTCCTTCTGTTCTACTATAAAACTTCCTGAAGCTGAAGCCAAAGCTGTTTTAATTGCTCCT
>JAUYTA010000526.1 GCA_030695265.1 Bacteroidota bacterium | reverse complement strand
TCAAGATACAGATGCAATTGAACTTCCTCTCCGATGGTGTATGGAGCGTAATCAATCCCTGTAAATTTTTCAGAAAAGCCCATGTCACCCGATTTGGTGCGATCGACGAAAAATTGTTTATTTTCTTCGGAATAACCAATTTTCACCAATTCTCCCAATGAGTTTTCAAGCGTCAATCCAAATGTTCCGGTAGAATTGTTGTCCGTTTCCAGATTCAGAATTAATTCACATTGGTGCAGGTTTATATTTTTTGTGTCCATAAGTTTCGCTCCTGAAATCTGCTCTTCAGTAAAAGTAATTTTAGAAGCCTGATCCTGCAACTGATCCAACTCTTTAACGGGCTCGGATACCACCAGATATTTGCCAGCCGACTCTTCCAGTTTCAATTCGCGTGGAACAGTCATGGCGCTTCGCCAAACAACGGTAGGAACCAGATTGGCATAATTCCAGTTGCTCATCCAGCCTATAAACAGGCGTCGTCCATCTTCTTTGGGTACATCTGCCCAGGTAACTCCGGCATAGTTGTCGCGTCCCCAATCCAGCCAGCTGGTATCTTTTGACGAGGCGGTAAAGTGCTGTCCGTCGTAATCGCCTACAAAATATTGTGTTCCGGAACCGCCGTTCGGTCCTCCGGGATTTATGCTTACAAGCATTACCCATTTCGATTGATCGCTGCCTTTTACTTTTAATTCGAATAAATCCGGACATTCCCACACGCCGCCATGAGCTCCGATTCCTTTTCCGAATTCACTTTCAAATTTCCATCTGATTAAATTGGGCGACGAATAAAGATGCACCCTGTCCTGAACTGCCAGAATCATCACCCATTTGGCTGTTTCATTGTGCCAGAATACTTTGGGGTCGCGAAAATCAGGAATTCCCGGGCTTTCGAGTACCGGATTATTGGCATATTTGGTCCATGTGCGACCTTTGTCGGTGCTAAAAGCCAGTGCCTGACTTTGCGGAGTTTTGCTTCCGCTTTTTGCCAGTTTATCATTGTGGTAGGTATAAATAGCCACCAACGGCGGGTTTTCGGCAGTGCCTAATCCTGAAGTGTTTTTGAGGTCGGCGACAGCGCTTCCCGAGAAAATCCATCCCAGCGAATCGGGATAAATGGCAACAGGCATGTGCTCCCAATGAACCAAATCTTTGCTGATGGCGTGCCCCCAGTGCATCGGCCCCCAAACGGTACTGTCGGGATAATACTGGTAAAACAGGTGGTATTCACCTTCATAATAAACCATTCCATTCGGATCGTTCATCCAGTTTGCTTCAGGAGTAAAATGAAACTGAGGACGGTATTGTTCGGTGTAAATACTATTAGTCGCTGTCATTTTATTTCCTGAATTTGATGAACATCCAAAAAGCAGAGGAATTAAAAGAATAATCAGGGTTTTGAAATAGTATGCATGCATATCGTAAATTATTTAATGTATATTTTAGAGCAAGCAGTATTTCCTTTTACATCGGTTTGTTTGAGAATATATATACCTTTCAACATAGATGAATAGGGAATTTTTTGATTTCCTTTTATTGTTTCTACCAGTTTGCCGGTTATTGTGAAAATTTCTGTTTTAATAACTTTTGCAGAACTAAAAGTATTTGAGATACCAGTGGTTGAAGCTTTAACTGCAACTAC
>JAUYTA010000045.1 GCA_030695265.1 Bacteroidota bacterium | reverse complement strand
GCTTTTTCGCAATTGTTCAGCGCGTTGAATCCGATAAATACATATTTTTTTGCTTTTATTTCAACCGGAAGACTTTCCGCCAATCCATCCGCCACATCGCGGTATATCATTCCCGAATAGGCAATATTGTTTTTCCGGAGTGATTCCCTGAACTGATGATAGATTTCAGCCAGTTTTATCCAGATGCCGATGAATTTTTCCTTGTTGAACGAGTGTGGAACTTTTTCCAGATTGCCCCAAAATTCCTCAATGGCTGCCTTTTGTTCCGCAGTCAGGTATTCAAATTGATTTTCAAGGTCTTTTAAATCAGAAATATTCCTGAACAGATCATCGGCATTCAACAGATATTTGTCGATATCGTCAAAGTCGGACAAAAGAATTTCGCCCCAAAAGAAAAACTCGTCCAATGGTTCCTGATGGCCTGTCACTTTTGAGTACACTTCCTGAAGTTTCAGTACCAGCGCCACCTGATCGGCCTGCTGCAAGCCCGACACAGATGAAATCAATTCGCTGATGGTAATAATTTCAGGAGAAAGCATTGAAGTCTCTACCATTTCATTGAGGTAGGCCGTGAAAAACACACCCGCTCTCCTACCCGGAAAAACAAGGCAAAAATCGCTCAGTTCTGAACGATGATTGGTATAGAGATAACTGGCAACCTGCTTTAAAAATGGAAACATACAGAAGTTTTGTAATTTAATTTATCTTTTTATTTTCTTTTGAAGGCGGTAGAAAATTTTCGCCAGTTACCACTTTTTTACCTGTTTTCAATTCCAATGCAACCCGCGCATCTTTTGCGATTTTGCCACCTTTCTTTCCCGCTTTTGCATTTTCATTCAGACCTTTTGCGTCATCGGTTTCAGCGATTTGCCGCGTTGACAGTTCTGCAAGGGCAGTAAAGATCAATTCTGCCTCGGTCATGTGATCCCGAAGATTCTGTGATTTTAATCCTTTTAGATTTTTATGATCCTTTACCTTTAATCCTGTCCATTCCTGATGGATAATATTGGTAAGCATGGCAAACTCATCTTGCTTTTCTACTCCACTTTCCTTCCAATAATCGGTAAGTTTATTTCGGGTTTCCTGTCCGGTCATGCGCTGCTGAATCCAT
>JAUYTA010000529.1 GCA_030695265.1 Bacteroidota bacterium | reverse complement strand
TTCCAAACCAGCAATTTCGACTGATCGCGTTCTGCCAGCGGATATTTGGCAATTTTGTCATCCGGTAATTCGTAGGCATAATCGCTGGTGGAAATGCCTTTTACCTGTTCGAGTAGTTTGTTTTTGTTTTCCATAGAATTGAAGCCGCCAAAATTACGGTTTCCAAGTCTTTTTTATCGTAGTTTTGCACAAAATTTTTCAAAATGATAAAAGCTGGAGACAAAGTAAAATTTTTAAACGCTGTGGGTGGCGGTGTTGTAAAATCAGTGATCAACAAAACGATGGTCAGTGTAGAAGATTACGATGGTTTTGAAGTTCCTACCCTGATTAGTGAACTCGTGGTTTTGGATGATGCGAATTCGATGAATGCAGAAAAACGTCAGGCAAAAATTCGGGCAAATGAAAAGAAAGAAGTTGAAGCACCCGTCAAAAAAGAGTTGCCCAAAGCCGAACCAAAATACGTTTCAGGAAAAGATGCCCCCGATTTTTACATGGCTTTTGTTCCGCAGGATTCGAACAATCCGGTAGAGGGCGAACTGAAAGTTTACATGGTGAACGACAGCAATAATTTCGTGCTTTACAATTACAGTCACCTGAAAGATAAACAAAACAAAAGTGTCGAATCGGGGAAAATGAACCCGAACAGCAAACGATACCTTGAAAGTTTCAGCCGTTTTGATCTGAACGAATTGCCTGACTTTCAGTTTCAACTTGTGTTTTTCAGGGAAGAATCTGCTAAACTGGAAGCGCCGCTTGTAAAATGTTTGCGCCTGAATCCGGTGAAATTTTACCGCATGAACAGTTATTCCAAAACTCGTTTCTTCACGCAAAATGCAATGATTTTTCCTTTGCTTGGGCCGGATATGGAAGCAGAAATGGCAAAATTAACAGATTCCGATCTGACACAGATCACGCTTGATAAAGAAGAGCCAAAAGTGGAGGTGAAACGAACTGTTTCTCCTGATTTGGTGGAGGTTGACTTGCATATTCACGAATTGCTTGAAGATACACGCGGACTTTCGAACCACGAAATGCTTGAAGTTCAACTGGGACGTTTTCGCAACGAACTTGAAACAGCCATTGCAAACGGAATCAAACGAATCGTTTTCATCCACGGCATTGGAAACGGAACCCTAAAACAGGAACTTCGAAAAGAACTCAGCACCAAATACAAAAAATACTATTTCCAGGATGCCAGCTTTAAGGAATATGGATTTGGGGCAACGATGGTGATTCTTCGGAACTAATTTCCCATCTTTGCCGCGCAGACCGCTCTATCGCTGCCTTGCCTCCGGGCGGGGGAGTGGAAAGTCCGGGCAACGCAGGGCACCATGCTTCTTAACAGGAAGGCGGGCGAAAGCTTGCAGTAAGGTAACAGAAAATGACCATCCTGAGCAATCGGGGAACGGGTGAAAAGGCGAGGTAAAAGCTCACCGGTGGTTGTGGCAACACAATCAGCCGTACTTCTGATGGGTTGCAAAGCCAAATATATCACGATTTTCAGGTACGCCTGAATACAGAACGGCCCGTTTTGATTCTTCGGAAGTCGTGAGGGGTAGGCTGCTGGATCGGGTAAGTGATTACCCGGGTAGATAAATGATGGAGGTTTCTCCCGAGCAATCGGGGGAAGACACAGAACCCGGCTTACAGGTTTGCGTATTTTTATAAATTAAACAAGGCGATCGTTGAAAGATGATCGCCTTGTTTGGTTTTAACGGTATTGAAGGTTGACTGCACTATTTTATGCCAAGAACAAAAGGGAACAAACCTTTCGGATTATTCCCTTTTATATCAATCTTTTATCCTTGTTTTTTGCTGAGTTACTTTAAAGTTCGCGGATTTTAATGTTGCGGAACCAAACAGGGTAACCATGATCCTGAAGGCCGATGTATCCTTCTTTCGCGATGCCTTCTGTGAATCCGGGGAAGGTTTTGAATTTGCTGTTATTCACCAATGTATCCCATTCAGGAGTCCACAAACTGTATGAAACTACTTTAACGCCGTTTTGAATGTGCGTAACTTGACCATCTTTTACTTTAATAACGATGGTATTCCATTCCCCAACTGGTTTTACTGTTTTCGGATCGGCAGGCAACATGTCGTACAATGAACCGGCCAGGTGACTGTCAATTTTGTTGTCGGATGCATCTACATTGTCGAGTACCTGAACTTCAGGAGCGGCGTAATAAATTGGTTTGCCCGGAACTTCGCGTACATTGTAGAAAATTCCTGAATTGGCT
>JAUYTA010000525.1 GCA_030695265.1 Bacteroidota bacterium | reverse complement strand
TACCAACTGGGTTTACAAACCCGGCGAAGCTGCCCGTTTTCAGGTATCGGTGCTAAAAAACAGCGAACCGGTTCAGAATGTGAAAATCAAGTATGAATTTGGTCCTGAAATGATTACACCAACCAAACGCGATTCGGCAGTTTTGAAAGATGGCCAGTTCAGGATTGATGCCGGAACTTTAAAAGATGCCGGATTCCTGCGCTGTAAAGTTTCGGCTGTGGTTGACGGTGTTCGTTACGAAAACCTTGCTACTGCTGCCTATTCTCCGGAACAAATTAAACCGACCACTGAACAGCCGGCCGATTTCGTTCAGTTCTGGGACAAAGCCAAAGCCGAAGCAGCCAAAGTTCCGATGGATGTAAAACTGACTTTATTGCCCGACCGTTGCACAGAAAAAGTTAATGTTTATCAGGCCAATATTCAGAATTACAAAGTGGGAACCCGCATGTACGGAATTTTGTGCGTACCCAAAAAAGCGGGCAAATATCCGGCGGTACTGAAAGTTCCCGGAGCAGGTGTTCGGGCGTACGGTGGCGATGTGGCCATGGCCGAAAATGGTGCTATTACTTTTGAAATTGGTATACATGGCATTCCGGTTACGCTGGATCCTGCTGTTTATGCCGACATGGGCAGATCGGTTTTGGACGGCTATCCGTTTTATAACCTCGACGACCGCGACCGTTATTATTACAAACGGGTTTACCTGGGTTGTGTTCGTGCCATCGACTTTATTTATTCATTGCCTGAATTCGACGGCTCAACTTTGGCAGTTACCGGCGGAAGTCAGGGTGGCGCTTTGTCGATTGTTACTGCCGGTCTGGATTCGCGCGTGAAATACCTTGCGGCTTTTTATCCTGCACTTAGCGACCTGACCGGCTATCTGCACGGTAGGGCAGGAGGGTGGCCTCACATGTTTAACGATGCTAACAAAGCTTTCGATAACAAAAAAGACAAGATTGAAACTTCGAAATATTACGATGTCGTGAACTTTGCACGTCAGGTGAAAGTGCCGGGCTATTATTCATGGGGATACAACGATGTAACCTGCCCGCCAACTTCGATGTATTCGGCTTACAATGTTATTCAGGCGCCTAAATCGTTGACTATTTACGAAGAAACCGGCCACTGGACCTATCCTGAGCAACGTGAAAAAATGCAGGAGTGGATGGTTGAAAAGCTATTGGGAGGAAAATAGAAAAATGGCAGACTTCAGCCTTTTTGGGAATTATTCTAATATGAATGGCAACATTTGACTGCCACAAAAAGCAATTAGGTAAGTAAACGGATAATCATTTTATTTTGTCCTTTCAGGTTTTGCAAAATCTGCATTCATATCATAGGGCAACCGCCAAACTTTATCTCCTTTTTTATTGCTGAAATACAGTTTCGATTCTGAAAACTGATCGGCATTTCCATCGGCCCAGAATGCGCAAAAGTCGGCATGGGCATTTACCGGGCGGCGGGCGTAGGAGTGATTGCGCTGGCTGTTTTTAGTAATGTTCCGGGCTTTCTGCCAGCTTTTACCTTCGTCCAAACTTTCCCAAAGGGCCATTTCTCCGCCGGTTCCGAGTTTCTGTGGTCCGGCTTCGGTTGGGCCAACAACCCGCCAAACTTTGCCCTCAACGTACAGCGAACCCATGTCGTAATTGTGTGTTGAGTTGCAAACTTTGGTATAATTCCATTGGCCGTTTTTCCAGTGCATGAGTATCCATTCGCGCGGATCGCCTTTCGGTCCGGGTGCATAATCTTTACTGACAACTGCCAGAATAACCGGATTCCCTTCGCTGTCGAAATTCAGGTCGTTCAGGTAAACGAGTTTTCCTTCTGCCTCGTAATCGCGCACCAATGCCGGGCTCAGAATATCTTCCAAAGGTGTTTGCAGGATTTTGCCATCCATTGTTTTCCATGTTTTTCCCTGATCGTCGGATTGAACAGCATAGACGTTGGTTCGTTTGTTCACATCGCCTTTCGGATGATAATTAAAGACGGAAACAAGCTTGTTATTCCAGGTATTGCTAAGTTGGTAATGTCCCCCCATTCCGGCTAATTTTTGATCCGGAGCCCAGGTTATTCCGTCGGGGCTGGTTGACCAGTACAATTCGCGGCCTTTGGTGTATTTAGTAAACAGGTGGAAAAATCCTTTTCCGTTGATCCACCAGGGTTGTGGATAGGTTATTTCACCTTCAAGCACTTTCTCGAAACCATCAATACTGTATGGCATTTTGCTTTTAAAGACAATTCCCGGACGGCGAGTATTCCTTCCGCTTACAAATACCCAGAGATAACCTTTTTCGTCCAGAGAAATAGACGCATTATCATGTGGGTCATCAACATCAATTTTGTCGAAAACTATCACCGGTTTTGGTACGACTTTTTTCTGGTGGTCGTAATACGAAACCATGATGAGCAAATGTTTTTCATCTTTTGCGGTTGTACCGCCATAGGTAAAAAAAGTTTTTTTCACTTCAGGAGAATAAATGGCCATCGGGACATGGTTGGCCGTATAAGTTCCCAATCCTCCGGAATATTTGTCGCCAAATTCGGAAAATTGCCCGAGGGTAAACCAAATTCCCTTGTAACCGTCTAACTTGGGGTTTTGTGCGTTTGAAATTCCTGAAAAAATTATTGCCAGTAGAACTAAACTAAGAAGTAGTAAATTTTTGAAATTCATGGTTGTTTTTATTTGGTTTGCGTCAAGTTTTCTTGATTTAAGTTATGCGAGATATTAAGTGTCGTCTTTCTCAAAAAGAATAGAACGCGGATTACCTCGGATTAAGCGGATAAGCGCAGATAAGAAATGAAATACAGATTGTAAACGGATTATTATTCATGCAGGCATGAATGATAAGAACCCATTTTCTTCGGACCCGTCTTCGGACTCCGGTCTCCGGTCTTCGGACTTCCTCCTATTTCCTCTTTTTCAGCGCCACATCAGCGTGATCCATGTAAAAATTCCAGTCTTTCAACGTCAGGTTGTGAGCACCGTCGCGAACATGGTAGGCAACCTGACCACTTCTGACAGGAGTGTTGAGTGGCGGCATGGCTTCGGGCAAACGTGTGTTTTTGTCGTAAAGCTGGTAGGCAGGCAGTGAGTGGAAAAGTGCCAGATATTGCCCTTTCGGGTCGGCCCACAAATCTTCGGATGCTGCGGCAACATATAAGGCGCGTGGGGCAATCAGGGCCATCAGTTGGTGCATGTCGAAAGGCATTTCATTTTCGCGGTTGCTGTAAGCTTTGTAATTGGTACAGAACCAATGTGGAAATGCCTTATTAATGCGATCGATGGTTTCACCATATTTTCTTCGGGCCAGCGAAGTGCCTCCGCAACCGGCTTCGTTACTGCAAATCATAGCAAAACGCTGATCAACAGCGCCTGCCCAAAGTGCTGTTTTGCCTCCGCGCGAATGACCTATCACCGCAACTTTATCGGCAGCAATGGTTTTGTCGGTTACCAAATAATCGAGGCAACGGCTTGCTCCCCAGGCCCAAGCCGCCAAAGTTCCCCACGATTCAGCATCACGGTTAGAATCAAGCAATCCATGAATGCCATTCTGAAATTCATCGTGCTGGTCGGGATCCACATCGCCATTGTAAAAAGCGGCAACTGCGTAGCCGCGGGCAATCACTTCTTCGGCGGGCCAAAACTCGCTTTTCTTTTCGCGCGTGAAATCAATGTTTTCAGCAGGCGGACGGTTGCAAACCAGCAGAAAAGCCGGAACCGGTTTCTTGATTTTGTTGGGGGTGAAAAGTCCCAGATGAATGGTCAGCGTTTTGGAATTTGCGGTAACGACAATATCAACCAGTTTCAAGGTGGCCGCACCATTCATGGCATTGGGGTCTTCTTTGATTAGCTTGAATTCGGTTTTGTAAGGCGTGTTTGGAACACGTCCGTAAACCTGTGTAGTGAAAAGTTCCAGCAATTCTGATCGCCGCAGTTTTTCCCATTGTTTTGCTGAAGTTATTTTTTTGCCTTTCGCCGTTGCTAAAACATCAGGCAAAGTATAGGCCGGAACTTTTTCTTCGTAATAGTTGAATTCGGTTCGGATTTTCGACAATTTTTCAACGGTTTCTTTCGAGGCTTGCCAGCTTTCGTTGGTCTGTGAAAACAACAGCGAAGCGAAAATGAGCTGAAGTGAAATCGCCAAAAGTGAATTCTTTAGAAATGGTTTCATATTTAATTCGTTGAAAGGTTAATTATCAGTTTATTAATTCGCCTGCCCAAAGTTTTTCAAGGAAAATATTCCAGGGCAAAATCAGAATATTGTCAATCTGTCTTGGAAACGGGTCATTCGAAATCAGGATTAATTTCTTTACCGGATATTCCTCGGCAAAGTGTCGCAATCCGCTTAAATGACGTGGGTTTGCGTTTTCAGTCGCTTTAACTTCTATCGCCACTTCGTGGTCGCCCAATACAAAGTCGATTTCCAGTTGCGAAGCTGTCCGCCAATAGCTAATCGGGTAATTCAGGTCCGAATATGAACTGTGTGCGTAAATTTCCTGATAAATGAAATGCTCAAATGCCTTACCGAAAGCTTCGCTACCTTGCATGATTTTGCCACGTTTTAGCAGGTAATTGGCTATCCCGATGTCGAAAAAGTAAAACTTGGGAGCCAGAATGACCCTGCGCTTTGGTTTCTTTTGAAACGAAGGCAGAAACCTTCCGGTGAGCGTATCTTCCAGAATCTGAAAATATTCTTTTACCGTAGGAGAACTTACTCCACAATCAGAGGCAATATTTGTGAAGTTTATTATTTCCCCATTCGAAAATGCTGCTGCCTCCAAAAATCGGGTAAACGAATTAATATTCCTGATTTTGGCTTCGGCCATAATCTCATCGTTCAAATAACTTCCGATATAGGAAGACATCAGCTTTTGAGGATTCTCAGATAAATAATGGCGGGGCAATAAACCATTGTTGATTGCCCGAAGCAGATCAAAATCGGGCATTTCCTGACTGATCAGCGGAAAAAGTTCGTAACGAAGCGCCCTTCCACCCAAAAGGTTTGAGCCCGATCTTAAAATTTTTCGCGGACTGGAACCGCTTAAAATGAACCTTGTCCGGTTATTCTCAATCAACCAATGAATTTCATTCAGCAATTCAGGAATCCGTTGGATTTCGTCGATGATCACCGGTTTTTTTTGTGAATCAGCCAGAATAATCTCTCTAAGCTGTGCCGGATTGCGTTGAAGGCGTTCGAATACATCGGTCAACAGAAGATCAAACCACAAAGCTTCCGGAAATAATTCCTTTAACAAGGTACTTTTTCCTGTTTGTCGTGCTCCCCATAAAAAAAGGCTTTCATTGCCGCTTCCCTGAAATATCTGCTTGCGAAAATACATGATAATTTAAAGTGATGGTTTAATATATCCTGATAATTTAAAGTAAAGGTAGGACGAAATAATTATATATGCAACATTATCAGGTGATTTGAGAGTTTTTTAGTGAGCGTGTGACTTCAAGTCATTCAATAGATCAACGCTTTAGTGAGCGGGTGACTTCAAGTCACCCGCTCACTTCAAGTCACCCGCTCACTATCACAGAGTATTATTCCAACACAATTTCTCCGTTTTCAACAGCCGGAACAATCACTAAAATTCCTTTTCCTGATTTTGAAACCGGAAGTTCTTTGCGGATGGAACCTTGTTTCAACCAGACCTTTTTCGCTGTCTGCGGCAATTCAACTTCTGTTTCCTGATTGCACGAAACAACCAGATTCTTGCCGTTTATCGTTAGGTTGGCCGATCCATCCGGCGTTTTTGATTTTAAGGAATAACCCGAATGCGAAATTTCACTTCCTTTTCCCAGATAAATCGAGGTGAGTTTTTCACCTTTAAAACCAGCAACACCGTAATATCCGCTGAAATTTTCTGTTCCTGAAATGAATTTTTTATTCGGATCGACCGATTGATAGATTTGTTGCTTCAAGCCTCCTTTGCAAAAAACGGTGAGCGCAGTTAAAGCATCGCCATCGGTGCGTTTTTCAGCAGAAATACGTTCCACCGAGTTCCCTTTTTCTCCGGAATAAGGTTCAAAAACTACGATGAACGGTTTGGTTTTAGCCTCAGCTTCAGTACGAATAGTAAAGACAGGAAGTGGTTTGCCATTGTATAGCTTCCCGGCAGTTTTGGTTTTGAGCGACATGGCCTGGTAGAAGTCACGATTATCGTTTCCGGCAATTAAGGCCTGCATAAACAGTTTGTTCGAATTTTCATCCTGAATGTCGAACCGGGCAATCAGGTTTTCCGGATATTTTTCGAGCTTCTTTACTTCAGTAAAAAATCTAAATCCCGGATAATCTTTTTCGGTAACCGGATATTTGGTCTCAATTGCTTTTAGCGGCTCTCGCTTTTCATTCAGGAAAGTAACCTCGTCGCCAATATTGTGATAGACGTAATCGTTGCTGATCGCATTGTCTGACCTGTAAATATCTACGTAATAACCTGTCTTTTCCGAAGTGCGGACAATGCCCAACGTGCGCGACTGGTTGGTATTGGTCGATTTGTCGAAATAGCGGGTGTCGGTGAACGAATAATGTGGAGAAACAGCAGTTTCATCGGGCATTGGCTCCATGGCAGCCAACTCAATTTGTCCGATTCGCTTCGTTCCGGCTGATCCGCTGAAAGGAACCGAACTCGACATTCCGGCAGCAACAACTGTATTGTGAGCTGCCCACTGGCTGTAATAATTGCGGTGCAGCGGATGTTCATAGTTGGGGCCGGTTCCGGCATCAATGCCCAATACTTCGCCCAATCCGTACAATTCCATCGCCATTCCGTTGCAATGATTGTGATTGTACGTTGCGCCCTGCACGCCAACCATCAGTCCGGTTTTCGGGTCGGTTCCATTTCGTTGAATAAATAATTTGGCGAAATCGAGTGTTCCGGTGCGGGGCCATTGGTAATTGGTTTTTGCCTCCTGAATTTCAGGAAGAAAACACAACAGCCCAAGAAAACCGGATTTTTCGCGGTTGTAGATTCCACCATCAATCAGTTTTTTCATCGAAGCCAGCATTTCGGGTAATTCCGGCTGATCGTATTTGACAGCTCCAATCAGTCCGATTTCGAGCGACTCGGCGCTTTGCGAAGACCTTCCTGTATCGCCAAAAGCTCCGACAGTAAGGTTGGGGAACGAATATTTGAGCATGGCATACGAAGCGCGGAACATGGCCGGAAACTTTTTGAAAATATCATACCCGTTATTTTCGAGGGCCAACGCAGAAATGAGCAGATTCCCCACCGGGA
>JAUYTA010000521.1 GCA_030695265.1 Bacteroidota bacterium | reverse complement strand
TAATCGTTCGGCGGAGCGCTGGCTTCCAATTCAGGCATCTGGTAATCTTTGATGTTGCAGTATTCCACTTCATTCATGTACTGACCGGCAACTTTAATCGTCCCTTTTTCGCCGATGATGGTCATGCTGCTTTCCAGATTTTCGAGGTAGATGGACGTGGAATAATTCAGAGTGCCAATCCCTTCGTTTACAAACTCAAAATTGACGATTCCGGTATCTTCAAAATCGGTTAAGGTTTTGTGGTTGAAATCTTTAAATTGACCAGTGATGTTTTTTATATCGCCAAAAAGCCAATACATAATGTCGATGAAATGCGAAAACTGGGTGAATAAAGTTCCACCGTCAAGTTGCGCATCGCCATGCCAGTTCTGGCGGGTATAATAGCGATCGTCGCGGTTCCAGTAACAATTAATCTGCACATGAAAAAGTTTGCCCAGCAGATTTTGGTCGATCACGCTCTTCAGCCAAACCGATGGGGGAGAGTAGCGGTTTTGCATTACGCAGAAAACATTCCGGCTTCTTTCAAGCGACTTGAAAACAATCCGTTCTGCATCGGTTTTGGTCAAGGCCATCGGCTTTTCTACCACAATGTGCAAACCTTTTTCCAGTCCTTTGATCGCCATTTCGGCATGTAGCCCGTTTGGAGTGCAGATATTTAGTACATCAAAACCGGCTTCCTTTTCGAGTAATTCGTCGAGCGAAGAATAGAATGGAATTCCTTCATACGAAGTTTTGCATTCTTCAGGAGTACGGATGTCGCAAACTGCAACCAATTCAGTATGAGGATTTCGAAGTATCATTTCAGCGTGGCGTTTGCCAATGTGTCCTTGTCCGGCGACGGCAAAGCGTATTTTTTTTTCAGAAAGCATAGAAGAAGGTTGTTTAAAGTTCAATGTTTAAAGTTTAAAGGCATTCTGCAATGGAAGAATGTTCCTATATAAATATTGTTGTGGTTGTTGTCGGTTCTCACATTCTCATATTCTCATATTCTCGATTTCTTACGTTGTCGGGTTGTCGTTCAAGCAGTCATCAAGTTTTGAAACTTTCCCATTTTCCAGACGGTACTGTTCCTGACTTTCAGGACAAACAGCCATTCCCTCAGTATTAAATTTTAATTTGTGACCGTATTCGCTCATCCAACCAGTTTGACGGGCAGGATTTCCAACAACCAAAGCATAATCAGGAATGTCTTTGGTAACTACCGCGCCAGCTCCCGCAAAAGCATATTTGCCGATTGTAATTCCGCAAACGATGGTTGCATTGGCTCCAATTGTTGCCCCTTTTTTTACCAAAGTTGCCTGGTATTCATTTTTCCTGATGATGGCACTACGAGGATTAATCACGTTGGTAAATACTGCCGATGGTCCCAGGAAAACATCGTCTTCGCAAATTACCCCGGTGTAAACCGAAACATTGTTCTGGATTTTTACCCGGTTGCCAATCCTGACTTCAGGAGAAATAACTACATTTTGGCCAATTGAACATTGATCGCCAATTGTACAACCCGACATAATATGCGAAAAATGCCAGATTTTGGTTCCTTCACCAATTGTACAACCGGCGTCAATTACAGCGGTTTCGTGTGCAAAAAAAGATGTTTCCATTAGCTGAAAAATTCGCGTATTGTTGAAGTAATATAAGTTAGTTGTTCATCTGTCAATTCGGTGTGCATGGGCAAAGATAATACTTGTTCCGAAAGTTCTTCTGAAATGGGAAAATCACCCTTTTTATAGCCCAGATAGTGATATGCTTCCTGGAGGTGTAACGGCAACGGATAATATATCATCGAAGGAATTTCGCACGAATGAAGAAACTTCTGAAGTTCATCGCGTTTTCCGCGCACCTTGATCGTATATTGATGAAAACTGTGTGTGCTGTATAAAACCCTTGAAGGAATTGATATTTCAGGAATATTGGATAGTTCCCGGTCGTAAAATCCTGCTGCTGACTGCCTTGCTTCGATAAATTGGTCAAGGTATTTTAGTTTTACATCTAATATGGCAGCCTGAATTGCATCCAACCTCGAATTCATGCCAACCTGCTGATAATAATATCGTTTGCTCATTCCGTGATTGGCAATCGAGCGCATTTGATGCGCAAGTTCATCGTTATTGGTGAAAAGCGCACCGCCATCGCCAAATGCTCCCAGGTTTTTTGTCGGAAAGAAAGAATTGCAGGCAATATCGCCAATGGTGCCAGCTTTTGCAACCATGCCATTTCTGAAAATATACTCCGTACCCAATGCCTGACAGGCATCTTCGAT
>JAUYTA010000498.1 GCA_030695265.1 Bacteroidota bacterium | reverse complement strand
GCGATTTTGGTCAAACCATTCCTTGTTGTTGTTTTCCTTTAGTACTGAAAGGAAGTTGAGAATTTGTTGCATAATATTTACAGATGAAATTGTACTTTTGCTTTCAACGTTTAAATTATGAAAAAGTTTGTAATAATTGTTGCCGGAGGTTCTGGAAGCCGGATGGGATCTGAAATTCCTAAGCAGTTTTTGGAATTGTGCGGAAAGCCTGTACTGATGCACACCATTCAGGTCTTGTTTGATTTTGATCCGGAAAGTGAGTTGATTCTGGCACTTCCGGCTGATCAGCTGGGAGTTTGGGCAGAGTTATGTCTGAAACATTCATTTTCGTTGCCACATCAAATTGTATCAGGCGGCGAAACCCGTTTCCATTCTGTGCAAAACGGATTAAAACTCATTCAGGAAGAAGGAATTGTATTTATCCACGACGGAGTCAGGCCATTGGTAAGCCTTGAAACATTGGAAAGATGCAATCACATGGCTCAAAAAAATGGAAATGCAATACCGGTTTTAAGCATCAATGAATCGCTGCGTAAACAGAAAGGACTGCAAAGTGTTTCGGTGGACAGAACATTGTATTTGAGTGTTCAAACACCCCAAACATTCCGGAGTGATCAAATACTTAAAGCATACGAACAAGACTTTGATACGTCATTTACCGACGATGCATCCGTGGCTGAAAAAGCAGGATTCCCAATATTTATGGTTGATGGAAACAGGGAAAATATCAAAATTACCAATCCAACTGATTTAATTGTGGCTGAGGTTTTTCTTCGGGCGAAAGTAAAAAAGTGAACTCAATTTTGATGCAAGTAGTAACGAAATCTGCATGACTGTTAATTTCTGGATTTGAACTCTGCAATTGTGATAATTTCTGTCCTTTCAAATTGCTTAATCACCAGTAAGTCCTGATCTCCGGTTATCAAATAGTTTGCAAAACCATCTTTTGCCAGAGATAACAGGAAGTTATCTTTTTCATCACGACACACATTAGTGGTCGAAGTAACTTTAACAAAATCAGCATGTTGATCGATTATATCCAAGATCATTTCAAGGTTCTCATCTGAAAAATATTTCCTTAGTTTCGGACGATTTACTACGCCCAAAAATTCAGACATTAACTCCTGACTTAAAAATCAACTCTATTTTATGATTCTCCAATAAATCATCAAGAAAAGAAAACTGTTTTGTTAACAGGAAGCTTACCCATAGATTGGTATCTATGATAATTTTAGACTTTCCCACGATAACGGGCTTGTCTTACTTCCTCAACTTCTTCAGTAATCTCGTCAAGAGAAGGGACATAATCTGCATTCTTGCGAGTCTTTTCAAGAATTTCTTTAATCGTTGATTTGGACTTGATTCTTATCAGGTTCAAATCTGCCAAATCCCTTAAAAGTTGATTGGCTTTTGGATTCAATATTTCTATCTGAATTGTTTCCATGGTATTGGTTTTTTCCTTATTCAACGATGGTTACCCAACCGTATAAATCCGGTTCGTCGCCGTACTGAATGCCCTGAAGCTTGTTGTACAGTTTTTCGCTGATTGGCCCCGGTTTTCCGTCCTTTGAGAAGACATACGAAATTTTCTCATCGTAATCGTCTATTCGCCCAATCGGGCTGATTACCGCAGCAGTTCCACAGGCGCCGGCTTCCTCAAAAGTAGCCAGTTCTTCAACCGGAACCGGACGACGTTCCACTTTCATCCCCATTTCTTCAGCCAAAACCATCAAACTTTTGTTGGTTATTGAAGGCAAAATGGAGCTCGATTTTGGCGTAATATAGGTGTTGTTTTTTATTCCGAAGAAATTTGCCGCCCCACATTCGTCGATGTATTTTTTTTCTTTGGCATCGAGATAAAACACATTTGAATAACCCAGTTCGTGGGCTTTTTGTCCTGCAACCAAACTGGCAGCATAATTTCCACCCACTTTGTATTTTCCCATTCCAAGCGGCGCCGAGCGATCGAATTCTCGCATAATTACGAACGGCGTGGTTTGGAAACCTCCTTTAAAATAAGGACCTACCGGAGTTACAAAAATAACGAACATGTATTCATTGGCAGGTTTTACACCTACCTGAGCGCCCGTTCCAAAAAGAAATGGACGAATATAAAGAGCTGCACCCGATTCGTAAGGTGGCACAAAACGTTCGTTCAACTTTACAGCCTTTACAACTGCCTCCTGAAATTTTTCAACAGGAAGTATGGCCATCATCGTCCCGACACTTGAATCCTGCATCCGTTTGGCATTTTCATCCATCCGGAAAACACGAACTTTATTGTCTTTCCCGCGGAATGCTTTTAATCCTTCGAACGATTCCTGTCCATAATGCAGACAAGTGGCTGCCATGTGTAGGTTAAGGTATTCGCTATCACTGACTTCCAGCTCACCCCAGGCTCCATCTTTATATGTACAGCGTATATTGTAATCGGTTTTCATATAACCGAATGCCAGATTACTCCAATCTATATTTTCCATAATTCAAAATTTGTTTGTCAATCAAGGTTCTTTCGAAGCCATAAATTAACGAAAAAAAATGCGGAGATAGAAAGACTTATTCACACCATAGTGAAATTTACCAATTTATTCAACCTCACTGATATTCAGGAAATAGCCGTTGTGCTTGCGGATATTCAACACGCGTCCGTCCGAAAAAATAAGGTATTGCCCCTTTATGCCATTCAGAATTCCTGAAATTACCGGGTCTTTATCAAACGAAACGCTGATCACCTTTTCAGGAAAAGAAACAACCGGATAGTTCAATTGCCAGATTTTGTTGCCGGAATGTAAATACTGTTTCAATTCGGCGGGAAGCAGCTGAAAAGCCTTTTCTTTTTCCTGAAGCAGCTCAACCGGCAATATTGTTTTATTCTGAAGCATTGATCGCCAGTTGGTTTTATCGGAAAAGAAATTTTTCAGATAAACTTCGATCACTCCTGAAATGTGACGATTAGGTGTTCGGGCCAGAATAATGGCTTGTGTTGCGCCCTGATCGATCCAGCGGGTTGGTACCTGATGGTGGCGCGTAACGCCGACTTTTAATTCTCCTGAAACTGCCAGATAAACGTAATGGTCAATCAGATCGTGTTCCCGTGCCCAGTCCATGTCGCGGGCAATGCCGAGGTGTGCTTTCGACAATTCGGGACGCATCACCGTTTCGCTGGCTTCGGGAGCCGTTTGCAAACAGTTGTAGCAAAAGCCTTGTCCGAAGGAAGTTTTGGTTCGTTTCCCGCAGGCGATACAATTGATTTGCCCGGTAAAAGCGAGTTGTATATTTGTACCAATCAGTTCGTTCATTGCCAGTTCGTTCTCTCCCACCTGAAGAAAATACTGTACAGGATCTGCAAATTCAGACCGCATTTTTATGATGTTTCCGGAAGCAAGCATGTTGTGAATTTTAGTGCAGCCAAAATACGGAAATGTTGGGGGAAACTAATACAATGCTGAAAAAAATGGGTGCGGAGATTTTTAATCTCCGGTTTAACTGTTAACGCGATTAAAAATCGCGACACTCGAATGTTAATGCATTTCAAATACGGTATTGTCCAAACAGACCTTCTAAACTTTAATTCTTTTTACTTGTTTGAAACTACATTATTTTGTGAATACGACTAATTTAAAATCAAACCAATGATTATAGGACTTCTGAAAGAAA
>JAUYTA010000494.1 GCA_030695265.1 Bacteroidota bacterium | reverse complement strand
AATGATTTTTGATTAACAATTTAAGTATTTGCAGATTGCTTTTGTTTCTACTTTTACTTCGTTAATCGTTAATTTTCAATCTTTAATCTTTTCTATTCCCATCCCGAAGCCAAAATATCGGCAATATGAATGGGTTTGATGGGCAAATTGTTTTTCAGGATGTATCCTTCCAGGTTCATAATGCACGACGATTCGGTGGAAATGATGTATTCGGCTCCGGTTTTCAGTGCATTTTCAACTTTCTGTTCGGTCATGGCGGTAGAGATTGCGGTGAATTTCGCTGCGAAAGTTCCTCCAAAACCGCAACAGGTTTCGGTGTCTTCCATTTCAACCAGTTCGAGGCCTTTTACTTTCGAGAGCAACAGACGTGGTTCCTCTCGAATTCCATATTCGCGCAAAGCTGTACAGGCATCGTGATAACAAACTTTGTGCGGAAACTCAGCTCCAAAATCGGTAAAATTCAAATGATTTACCAGATAATCCGTTAGCTCAAAAAGGTTACGGTTGAGTCGCTGGTAATCTTCAAATCCAGCCTGACCCGTTTTAAACAGATCGGGATAATAATTTTTGATAAAACCGGTACAAGAGGCTGATGGACTGATGATATGCCTTTCGTTCGGAAAATCGCGGATGAATTTCTTCGCCAGCGTTTTGGTTTCGTCCCAATAGCCGCTGTTAAAGGCAGGCTGTCCGCAACAGGTTTGCTCCGGATTGTAATTCACTTCCAGACCGGCTTTACGCAGTAATTTTACTGTATTGAAGGCCGTATCAGGATAAATCTGATCGATAAAACAGGGTATAAAAAGATCGACAGTCATAGCTGATCATTATTTGGGTTTGAAGTTACCAAAGACTTTCCTTAAAACAAAAAAGCCGCCCGAAAGAGCAGCTTTTGCACGGGAGGAGCGACTCGAACGCCCGACACCTGGTTTTGGAGACCAGTGCTCTACCAACTGAGCTACACCCGTATCCTTTTTTGCGATGGCAAATATAGTAATTTGTTTTATACAACCTAAAGAAAATCATTCATGACACACAAAATGCCGCATTCTTCGGCACTTTTAAGGGTCGAAAAATTGGTGACATTTTCATAATCAAAAGGATATAGCGGATCAATTTTTATCAGGATTACGAAAAAAGTAATTCACTTACGGTACTTCTTTTATATAAAAATGACAGATATGTTACATTCTTGTTACGTATTTATTACAATCAGCATGAAAAAATAGATTAGTTTCGCACAACTTTATTTAAACAATGATCTTAATTCAAAATACATTACAATCCTTTAAAAGAGTGACACTGGCCGATTTAGATCAGGTTAAACTCATGGATCGTACCGACAGCAAATTTTGCCTTCACCGAAGTCAATTACCTGATATTCTGGATGCTTTGAAAAATGATTATTCGATCCTCGAAATTAAAGGCGAATCAATTTTTCCATACGACACCACCTATTTCGATACTGCTGACGACCGGATGTACATCAACCACCATAATGGTAAACGTAACCGTTTTAAAATCAGGGTTCGCCAATATGTTGTTTCCAATGATAACTTTCTGGAAATAAAATTTAAAAATAACAAGGGGAGAACACTCAAGGAACGTATTAAAAGGCAAGACTTCAACCCGGAATTTAAAAATAATGAATTCGGGTTCCTGGAAAATTCATCTCCCTATTCCGGTTCAGAACTACAACCGAAAATACTGAGCTTTTTCAACCGTATTACACTGGTTGACAATGCGTTTACTGTTCGGGTAACCATTGATACGCTTCCCGGATTTAAAAATGAAGAAAAGGAAATTATCATCAATGATCTGGTTATTATCGAAATAAAACAAAACAAAAACAACAAATCGGCATTGATCAACCAGGTTTTGAGAAGTAAAAAAGTGAGAAGGCAAGGCTTCAGCAAATATTGCATTGGCCGCTCGCTTCTTGAAGACAACATTAAAAAAAATAAATTCAAACCATTATTAATCAGGTTAAAAAAAGAATACCTCAATTAAACTTTTAAACATGCAACTTTCACTTATTCTGCTACAAGCCGCTCAATCCTTTGATGAATTGAAATTTCTGGGGATCAAATTGATTAATACCGAGGACTATGTAGAACTTCTTGTCAGGTTTGGCCTTAATTTACTGGTTACTATCTTCATCGTTGTTGGCTTGTATGCCAAATCCAGCAAACGCAAAGATTTCTATTTCACCTACATAGCCATCAGCATCGTTATATTTCTGTTGTGTTTCCTTCTGGAAAGTGTAAAAATATAACTTGGTT
>JAUYTA010000491.1 GCA_030695265.1 Bacteroidota bacterium | reverse complement strand
ATTCTTTTAAAGCACACCAATTCACAGGTTTACGCCGGATTTACACTCGGATTCCTCATCATCGGACTCATCGTCATGTTTATCTGAGTTAAATCTGCCTTCGACCAGCTTCGCGCTCAGGCAGCGGCCTTCAACCAGCTTCGTGCTCAGGCTGCTCAAATACCGCAGAATAAACTTGGCTCTATGACGATTTGTATGGGCAAATATTTTTTGGTTCCAGAGCAAATTAATAAGGTTTAGGTTTGTTCGGTATTATAAGTTCTACTAAGGTTTAAAAGCAATAATAAGGTTTTTTGGAATTAAACTGTCTATTAAACAAGCAATTAGTTTTAAAAAAAACTTTCTTGAAACCTTATTTTCTAACTCTAACCTTAGTAGAAATAATCAACATAAAAACAAAACCTTATTACCTTATTTAAAAGCTAAATTCAATGAGGCATATTTACAATTATCTGATATTAAACACACTATCCGTTGTAGAACCATAAATTTTTTACACCAATCCGTTTCGTTTCAGCAATGCCGCTACAGTTGGCTCCTGTCCGCGAAAAGCCTTGTATAAAATCATCGGATGCTCGCTTCCACCTTTTTCCAGAATATTTCTCCTGAACGAGTCTGCTGTTTCGCGATCGAAAATGCCTTTTTCCTTGAAGACCGAAAAGGCATCGGCGTCCAGCACTTCGGCCCATTTGTAACTGTAATATCCGGCATCGTATCCGCCTGAGAAAATATGTGAAAACGATGTGCTTTGCAGGCTTCCTTCAACCGGAGGGAATAGATCGGTAGAAGCGATTGCCTGCATCTCGAATGCTTTTAAATCGCCGCTTAAAGGCTCCGCACTATTGTGGTAAGCCATATCAAGTATCGCGAAACCTAATTGCCGTTCCATCATGTAGGCTGCCTGAAAGTTCTGCGCTTTCTGAATTTTTTGAATGAGTTCTTCCGGCATCGTTTCACCGGTTTCGAAATGAACGGCAAACTGATCGAGCCACTCTTTTTCGTAGGCCCAGTTTTCGTGAATCTGCGAAGGCAGCTCAACAAAATCCCAATAAACATTGGTTCCCGAAGTTCCGGGGAACTGGCATTGCGACAACATGCCGTGCAATCCGTGTCCAAACTCGTGCAAAAAAGTGGTTACTTCGTCGAAAGTGAGCAACGAAGGTGCATTTTCGGTCGGTTTCGAGAAATTGGTTACCAGCGAAACGTGCGGCCTGATTTGATTTCCATTGACATTCGATTGTGTTCGGTAATCGGTCATCCATGCTCCTGAACGTTTCCCTTCGCGTGGGAAAAAATCGAGATACAGCACCGCCACAAACCGGTCATTTTCGTCA
>JAUYTA010000486.1 GCA_030695265.1 Bacteroidota bacterium | reverse complement strand
CACCAGCAAGCGGGAACGTGAAAAACGCGTGACCCGAAAAGCCATCCTTACCGAAAAACACTGGGAAATATTATCGCAATACTATAACAAAGAACTGGTTATGAAACTCACCGGCCTGAATGATTCAGCAGCAGATGATTTTATGTTTTATTTTAACAGCAAGGAAGTACTTGACTATACTTCGACCGAGTACGATGTGCGTAATGCCATTAAAGAACAATACAAAATTTACCGTGAGGAAGGACATTAAAATTATGAAAGAGCTACCAAAGAAAATAATCACTTTAAAGAAGAAACCAGCAGTTAGTGAGCCTGCTCCCGAACCTGTTGGTGACGGTTTGATCCGCCTTAATAAATACATTTCGAACGCGGGAGTTTGTTCGCGCCGCGATGCCGACGACCTCATCAGCAAGGGTTTGGTAACCATAAATGGCGAGGTAGTTACAGAACTCGGACGAAAAGTAACCCTTGACGATGAGATCATGTTTGACGGGAAACGCCTGAATCCGGAGCGCAAAGTGTATATTTTGCTCAATAAACCCAAAGGTTTTTCTACCACTCTTGAAGATCCACATGCAGGCCGCACGGTGATGGAGCTGGTTCAGGGTGCCTGCCAGGAAAGGATTTACCCTGTCGGACGGCTCGACATTCAAACCACCGGATTACTGCTTTTCACCAACGACGGCGAATTGACAAAAAAACTTACCCATCCGAGTTACGAGAAGAAAAAAGTTTACCATATTCAACTCGACCGGGATTTTCTACCGGAAGATCTGGAAAAAATCGCCAACGGAATTGAGTTGGAAGACGGGTTGATTGCTGCCGACGACATTCAATTTATTGATGCCGACGATGCCCGACAGGTTGGAATCGAAATCCATTCAGGAAAAAACCGCATTGTGCGCCGCATCTTTGAGCATTTTGGTTACCATGTTGAAAAACTCGACCGTGTACTTTTTGCCGGGCTAACAAAAAAAGATTTGCCACGAGGCCGCTACCGCTTTCTAACTCCTCAGGAAGTTAATTTCCTGAAAATGAGTTGATGTAATGAAATCAGTTTTTGCAGACTAATAGGCTACATTTTGGAGAAAGAATTTTTACAAATAATCACAGAGAACCAGGGAATTATTCACAAGGTTTGTTCCATTTATTGCGATTCGGAAGAAGACCGGCGTGACTTGTTTCAGGAAATTCTGGTGCAATTGTGGAAATCATTTTCTTCCTTCAGAAACGAGTCAAAATTTTCGACATGGATGTACCGGGTAGCTTTGAACACTGCAAGTACCAGCTTCAAGAAAGATAAAAGGCAGCCTGATAAATCGGGAATTCCGTACGAGAATTTGCAGTTGGCGGTTGAAGTATACGATACAACTACCGAAGATCAGATCAAGATGCTGAACAAGGCAGTTTCGCAGTTGACAGGTATCGAAAAATCAATTATTCTACTGTTTCTGGAAGACAAAAAATACGAGGAAATTGCTGAAATTACAGGAATTACTCAAAATTATGTGAGGGTAAAAATGAATCGCATCAAGAAGAAGTTGAAATTGTTAATGAACACGGAGGGATACTGATGGATTTAAAGGATTTGAAATCGGCTTGGAATACTTATTCTTCTCAGGAGGCGGATAAACATCATATGGGCAAGGAGTCTATTAATGAATTGCTACGGAACCGAACCAAAACACTGATTGAGAGAATTGACCGCAACATTCGGATCGGGATTGGTATTTTGCTTGCATACATCGCCTATGTCATTTTTGATGATTTGTACCTTTCGAAAATTATAATCAAAGAGCCTATTCAATATCCATCGTGGATGATTCCGATAGATATATTTTCAGTTGTACTAATTGTTGCCACTTACCTTTTTTTTGTAATCAGTTACCTGAAAATAAAGCGAAACTTCTCGGTTGACCTTCATCTGAAAGAATTCCTGACAAGTATTCTGGATACCCTGAAAACATACCGGCGCTTGTTTTATTTGGCTGTAATAATTTTGCTGATCAACATGAGTGTGAGTTTCGCCGCAGGACTTTATGAAGGAATTAGATTCAGTACCGGGAATGCAACCGGCGGACTGGAAAACCTTTCCACTTCAAAAATATTCCTGATTATTGGTGTTGGCCTGGCTGTTTTGATTCCGCTGATCGCCGGCACTTTTTTTATTCTTCGCTGGGGTTTCAATAAATTGTACGGTCGTTATCTGGTTAGCCTGAATGAAACGCTGAAAGAATTGGACGAATCTGGAACTGATTAAAAGTAAGTTCTTTCCATTAATTCCCATCTCATCATTTCAGTAAAATTCTTACTGAACTTTTGCTTATACCTGCTTGTTAGTTAGCTTATTACTCTGATAAAACAACAGTCATGCAATCAAAAGCAGCCACCCCGGACGAATATGTAAGTGAAATTACGGATGATAAGCACGAAGCGTTCATCCAACTC
>JAUYTA010000472.1 GCA_030695265.1 Bacteroidota bacterium | reverse complement strand
ACTCATCAATTTTGCCCAAAAGTCCAAGCAGGGCATCCTCAATCTTACTAATTTCTGTTTGTTTACGGCTATCCGATTCGTAGTCTTTTAGCTTAAACAGCACAACATGATTAATCATAACAACAATATTTATATATTTTTTCTCCTGCGAAGTTAACATTTTCTATCCCTCGTTCCACAAGGTTTCATTTTGGTGGTGGCAAAACCACTCACTTCATTATCTTTGATAAAAAATATCCAGTAAAACCTGAAATAAATGTTTGATACAATTTCCTCGGAGGACATTCTGTTTATCGACATCGAAACAGTGCCTCAACATTCTGGTTTAAATGAACTTCCGGAGCACATGCAGCATTTGTGGGACAAAAAATCAAGTTATTTCAGAAATGAAAACCAACTTGCTGCTGATGTTTATGAAAGAGCCGGAATTTATGCCGAATTCGGAAAAATAATCTGCATTTCGGCTGGTGGCATCGTCCAGAAAAACGGTGAACGGTTTTACAGAGTAAAGTCGTTTCACAATGAAGATGAGAAAAAGCTACTGTCGGAATTCAACAACATGCTTGAAAAATTCACATCAAATCCGGGGAAAAGACTGTGCGCCCACAACGGTCAGGAATTCGACTATCCTTACATAGCACGTCGTACATTAATTAACGGGCTCAGGATACCAAGAATTCTGGATATTTCAGGAGCTAAGCCCTGGGAAATTAAAGACCGTTTGCTTGACACACTGCAAATGTGGAAGTTCGGCGACTATAAAAATTACACTTCACTCGATCTGTTGTGCGCAGTATTTAATATCCCGACCCCGAAAGATGATATCGACGGAAGTCAGGTAGCCAAAGTTTATTACCAGGAAGGAGACCTCGACCGGATTATCCGCTACTGCGAAAAAGACACACTTGCCCTTGCAAACCTGATGTTGCGATACAAGGGTGAACCCATCATACCGATTGAAAACATGCTGATTGTATAATCTTTTGCGAATATGAAAAATATTTTTTTGCTTTTTCTGGTATTATTTGTCGCTTTGGGTGCGGCATCTCAATCGCAGGTTGACAGCTTGCTGCAGCTATGCGCAAATGCTTCAGAAAAGCAAAAATCAGAATTGTACCTTGAACTTTCACTTAGCCTGAAAAATGATTCAGCAAAAAGCAATGCCTACTGCAAAATGGCTTATCAACTTGCGGTTAAAAACAATCAGGTTCCGCTTCAGGCCAAGGCTTTGTATTATTTAGGTGAAAGTTTATTCAATTCCACCGAATACCAAAGGGCAATGCAAGAATACAAAAAAGCACTGGCTGTCTATTCAGAAATTAAAGACACTGCGAATATGGTCGATTGCCATAAAGCAATTGGGTTATGCTATTACAATATGGATCAGGGAGATAAAGCAATTACTCAATTTATTGAAGGGATGAAACTGTGTGAAAATGACAAAAGAAACACAGCAAAATTGCTTTCGAATATTGCAATGACACACAACCGAATGCGCAATATGAATGATGCCATTCAGAATTATCGTAAAGCATTGGCATTGAATGCCTCTATTGGAAACTACGCAGGAATGGCCATAAATTACAATGGCCTTGGTGAAATTTATAAAACCATCAACCAACCGGATTCTGCACTTATTAATTATATCAAAGCTAAAAATCTACACGAAAATATTGAATTTCAAGCTGCCACTCTCTCAAACATTGCCGGTATTTATATGAATTATCCGGATAGTATGAATAAAGCAATTGATTATTTGAAACAAGCATGGACGATCTTTGGCAAGTTGGAATTGTACCAGTACGAAGCGGAATTCAAGCAGGGAATTGGCATTATTTTATACAAACAAGGTAAATACAAATCAGCAATTGATGCATTTGAACAGAGCATTGAGCTGAATGACAAATTCAACAGAGGTTACAAGATAAAAACAACCAGCCACAATTTATTGTCAAAAGCTTATGAGAAAACCGGAGACTATAAGACTGCCATAAAACACATGAAACTATTCATCCAATATTCTGACAGTTTGGCTCAAAAAGAAAAATACGAGCAAATAGCGACTATTGAAAAACAATACGAAACTGTAAAAAAGGAGAATAAGATCGTTCGTTTGCAAGCAGAGCAAGAATTAACACTTATTCAACTCCGAAAAAACAAACAGCTTAAACAACTTGGGATGGCAACTGCCCTACTCCTTTTACTGCTTGTATTTTTTATCTCGATGAAGTATATCGACAAAATTAAATCAAATCAACTGTTGAAGGAAAAAAACCAGTTAATAGAACAAAGCGAGCAGGAATTACGATTACTGAATGCTTCCAAAAATAAATTTTTTTCGATCATAGCCCACGATTTAAAGAATCCGTTACACACCATTTTGGGTTATTCTTATCTCCTGAACAAAGATTATGACAGGTTTAACGAAGAAGCACGGCGTAAATTTGCACTCAATATCCACCAATCCACCAATAACATTTTCCGATTGCTGCAAAATCTTCTTGAATGGTCGCGTTCGCAAACCGGAAGGTTAAACTTTTCCCCTGCTGTTGTTGAATATCAGCGCATACTCGACAACTCACTAAGTGTGTTGCGGTCAATGGCCGATCAGAAAAACATAATAATCAAAGCCGAAAATGATCCTGAATTAGAAATATTTGCCGACCCTTTAATGATTGAAACTGTTCTGAGAAATCTTATTGGTAATGCAATAAAGTTTACTCCTGAAGGTGGACAAATTGAAGTTTCAGCCAAAAGAGAGAACGGTCAGATATTGGTTTCGGTAAGCGATACAGGAATCGGAATTACGGAAGAAGATACCAAAAACCTGTTTCTGATCGACTCAAAAGTCAAACGAAAAGGAACCAACAATGAAGATGGTTCAGGTCTGGGATTAATTTTATGCCAGGAATTTGTGGACAAGCACGAAGGGAAAATATGGGTTGAAAGCACGCTGGGAAAAGGTAGTGCATTCATTTTCAGCATTCCTGCCAAAGCCATCGCCTGAATTTTTTCATCCCACCAGCATCTGACTGGCAACTAATTCCGCTTTTTCAGCAGAAACCAGCTTTTCAACCAGTTTAAGGGCAAATTGAATAGCCGCACCCGGACCACGACCGGTAATTACATTGTCCGACTCGGCAACCGGGCTGTTCAAAACCTCCGCTCCTTTCAGGTATTTCTCGAAACCCGGATAACAAACAGCCTGTTTGCCTTTCAATACCCCAAGATTTCCGTAAACCAACGGGGCTGCACAAATGGCTGCCAGCGGTTTATTTTCATTGTTGAACTTTACAATCTGCGCCCTCAAACCTTCATGGGCATCAAGGTTTGCAGCTCCGGGCATTCCCCCCGGAAGAACGATCATCGATAAATCGTTGTAATTAACTTCTTCGAATAATTTATCGGCTAAAACTTTTAGCTGATGAGCGCCTGTAACTTCAAGTTTACCGGTAACGGATGTTACAACAACTTCAAGGTCAGCCCTGCGCAAAACATCGATGATACTGATGGCTTCAATCTCTTCGAAGCCATCGGCCAAATGAACAGCAATTTTTTTCTTCATGGCGGTTTTTTTTTATTCAAAGATAAATCATACCAACAAATTTGTCGCTAATCGAAGAATTTATTCTGAAAAAAGTGAATGGCAATAAATCCGAAAATACCGCTGACAGCCACTATTACCAAATCGGCCACGTGATTTTTTAATTTGACTTTTCGCCTGTAAAGCCAGATGAAATGAAATGCCATTAATAGTAAATTGAGGAATATCCAGTTCAATCCTTTTGAAGGAGTGAAATAAAACCGGATAAATTTGCTGTTATCGCTGGTCATAGAAAGCTGTGCAGGAAAAAGCGAAGCAAATATTTTGCCTTCTGTCTGATCTTCTTTCAGTTTCCAGTTTTCAGTATAAGTATTTACAACCTGATAATCAGGACTCAATGCAATAGCTTTAATGTGATCTTCGGCCTCAATAATGACCGTATAATTAAACAAATCACCAAAAATTTTCAGGTCGCAATTTGATGCGTCAAATCCATCAACCGGCCATTTTATCAGTTTATAGTCATCCTGCGTCAGAATATAAATCTCATTTTTATTCGAAAACAGGTAGGCGTAAAATTCCTTGTTTTTAAAGTCCACACAACTGATATGCCTGAATTTCAAATCTTCCGGAACATCAATTTCCTTTACATACGGAAACCCTTTGATCATTTTCAGATGAAAAAGCTGATCTTTTGAGTCGATGATCAGGTAACCTTCATCGATTGATTTTCGTGGAGTTGCCAGTCCGGAAATCTTTTTCGCCGGAAAAGAAAAACCATTCTGGTACAAGGCCGCTGAAAATAGTTGACTTTTTTCTTCCAGAACCTTGTTGGTGGCAGCTTCAATAAAATCAATCCTCCATGTAATCCTGAAAAAATCGTCAGGTAAATCAATCTTTGTTCGTCCGGATTGGGATTCAAACAATGGATATAATTCAGGAAAAGGAGCATCAATCTCGCTGGCTTTCAGGCGAAAAAAAGATTTTGCCTTGGAGATAGTGCGCATATCAAGCGCCATTCCTTTGATTGAATCAGGCCATGACCCGGAAGTAATTAGTTGCTTTTCAAACATCAACGGGAGCTTTTTTTCGTACTCCTCACGGGCAAATTGGTTTCCTTTGGTGTCTTCCCAGGTTTTTTCGCTGATGCGATGAATCATAAAATCATCGTTGATGCAACTGTACAGAATAAATGGCTTTCTGACGGGTTTCTCGAAGGCCATCCAATACAATTTTGGAAGAATGATGGCCAATGTAAGGATGGCAATAAATACCAATAAAAATCTGCTGATTTTTTCCATCTTACATTTCCCCCTTTCTGAACCTGTGCGCTGAAAATAATAGCGCAATACTTAAAAAAGCGGTCAATACAAACAATCCGGTGTTGGCAGGCCCATAAGCTGAGGTAACCGCCGATGTGAAATAAATGGTCAGAAAAAAACCACCAACCAAAGAATAAAATAAACGGAATTTCCAGGCAGGCTCCAAAACAATCAATGCAACAAGAAAGTAGGCTGAAAATCCGGCAAGAAACCACGGCAAAATTGAAATTATACTATCAGTCACCATCTGAACCGGGAAATAAACAAGGCTAAAACCGGCAAACATTCCGAAGAAAATTAGAAATGAAAGCAGCAAACCGACTGCCCCAAAAGCATGCATCACCAGCAATGCTTTATTTTCGCCCAACGGAAGGTGAAAAGTTAGCTTGATCCGTTTATTGACCGTTTCAGGAAAATACTGGGCAATGGCAATCGTCAATCCGCCCACCAGCGGGACATATTTTAACGGACTAAAAAACTGATTTCCCAAGAACAAAATACTGTTCCAGATATTTTTCCCTCCAGAAAAGGCGAAACCATGTTTCACTGTAAGAAACAGATAACCGATGCCAAGAATTCCGAGCAAGGTATATCCGATCAGGAACCACCTGATTTTCAACCACTCTTTATAAAAAACCGATTTCCACATCATCTAATATTTTCCGGTTAAACCAATAAAAGCGTCTTCAAGCCCCATTTTCACCTGGGCGAAATTGCTGGCTGTTATGTTGTTATCATCCAAATATTTCTTCACGATACTTTCAGAAGAATAGGTATATAACTCAACCTTATTTTTCACTTTGTCAAGATTTACCACAAACGATGCTTTTTTCAGGTCGGTTTTGTCATTTTCGAGCACAAAATCGAAACGTTTGAAGCTCCCCATAAATTCGTGCACCGAAGTCTGGGCAAGCACCCCGTCAAAGTCGATAATCAGCAAATCGTCGATCAGGCGTTCCATGTCCTGAATAATGTGAGAGGTGGTGAATATGGTTTTGTTTTCGGCTTTGGCATATTCGCGAAGGTAGTCGATAAACAAACGGCGGTAACCCGGGTCGAGCCCCATCGAAAAATCATCGAGAATTAAGAGGTCGGGATCCTGTGCCAGGATGAGCCCCAAAGCTACCTGCGATCGCTGTCCGCATGACATGGTTGAGATTTTTTGCGTCGGCGTGACATTCAGCTTCGACATCAGTTCCCAAAAAGGAGCAGGTTTCCAGTTAGGATAAAAACCTGAATAAAATTTCTCGATTTGGCGGATATTCATAAACGAATACTGAATGTGCCCTTCAATTAAAAATCCGATTCTCGCTTTGGTGCGGGGACTCAAATGCTGCGTATTTTCACCAAAAATAAGACATTCACCATTACGAGGCTGGAGAAAACCGTTTAAAATATTGATAGTGGATGTTTTACCGGTACCATTTTTACCCAGCAGTCCCAGAATGCTTCCTTCTCTGACATGAAAATTCAGGTTTTCGTACACCCGTTTCTTGCCGTAGTAATGTGTAAGATTATTGCACTCAATCACATTGTTCATGCTTGCTGAATTAAAAGATTAAACCCGTGCTAAAACTGAACACAGTTCTGGTCAGCCCACTTTCAGAATGATACCAGTCAAAATCAGTTTTTATGAAATACTTATCGAATGTTTTTTGTAACGGAACCTGAAAAGCCAATGAAACTCCCGGTGAGAGGAATCCTTCAATAAGGTAATTGAATTCAGGTCCGTACATTTTTTCCACCAAAAAATTAGTTCCCACAAGGTTTTGTTTGCCATCAAGATTGAATTGATAACTGAACTTCATTTCCGTGGAAACGCTTGCCTGGGGAAAGGTAAATAATTTCAGGTAGCTTGCCGCAAACCTTAAATTTGAATAGTCCTGATGGTTATTCGGCAAATAGTACCTTTCAGCGAATGCCGAATATTTCAAACCCGCATTAAACAGTGATTTCATCAGATTATCCTCATCTTTCACCAGTAACTGATAGTTCAATTCGGCGTTGGTTCGCAATGAATAGTACTTTTGTTCTTCGCCATAAGTGATCCAATGCTCCAGATCGGTTGCACTGACCTTTTCCAAACGCTGTATAAATTCAGTTCCCAACTTGTTGACGATATGCAACATTGCTTTCAGTTGGTGAACTTTTCCCCCTTTATCAAATGAAATCACATCTGTCAGGTTCCAGTCAATTCTGTCCAGCCGCGAGTCGTTTTTGACTGCTGCCCAGGTCGCGTTACTTCCTCTTCGCCCATCATCGATGGTTTGAACTGAATAACTATAATCAGAGTGCAACAAATTGGATACATTACCCGACATCCACTCAAACTGCATTCCTCCCCCAAACCGATGCTGCTGATACAAGCGATAAAAGGAACTTGAGGCATGATAACTGAAAACGCCCGGACCATGTAACTGAAACATCGTATGCTGAGCATTTTCTTGCACTACGGAAATGTCAATATCTTCGTTGTAATATCCATAGGCAAGGTTTGCCCCAAGCTTGAAATGCCTTGTTTTAAAGAGCAATCCGGGTGAAATATTGGTTTGCAGTACTTTGTTTTCAGGCCGCGGGTCGCGGTTTTGCGAGGCAGTCCCTACTTTGTAGTCAAAGCTTAAACCCCAATCAAGCTGGCTGTTTAACGGTGATGAAATGATCCCGGTCAATTTAAAAAATTCCCGGTCGTAGGTATCATTCCCGATGGTGTCTGCCAATAAATAGGGATAATTCATGGCCGGATCGTTGGTATTGCTGAAATTCAAGCCCTTTTCATAGCTTTTGCTGTAATTGAACGAACCAAACAGATAGGTTTTATTGATCTTTCGAAAACTTTGCGAACCTAAGTCAAAAGATTGATCAGATTTCCCTTTAAAAACCGAATGAAATCCGCCGTCATTCAGGCTAAATCCAAGTTTTAGTTCTGCCGGAAATAGTTGCAACATTTGCGATAAACCCGCAGCATTTTTTGATTGAAGCCAGGGGCTGCCAAATTCCAGTTGTCTGAATGAAAGCAAATTACACCGCTTCTCCTCATCGGGTTCAGCAGCGCTCGTAGTCACACAAATCAGGAAAAGCAATATAGCGGCAAAACTTCTATTCATATATTTTAGGTCGGGGATCAACATCTTTCAAAAAGTCTTCGGTCGAGTTGTTTGTATCCTGATAAACCACCCGGCCATCTGTAATTTCTTTAATTTTCCGGCGAATGCACTTTCCTGAACCGGAACCCGATGCCACATAAGTATATCCGGCATCCAATTCAGGCGGAAACCGTTTGTAAATGGCATGAGCTTCACTAATGACGACTTCCACCGCATCGAGCACATATTCATTTGCAATTTTCACAAAATAAGTGTTATTCGAACCTGAAGCCGATGCCTTTGAAACCAGATTTTTGTTGATGTATGTCTTACGTTCATCGTTGGTTTTGCCGGGAATTTTTGCAATTGCAAATGCACTTCCTCCCCGAACATGAAAAACAACATCATTGCCCCTGAAAACAAATAAATCTTCGATCAAATTTGGAACTGCTGGAGAATCAAGATCAGCCTCCGGTTGTTTGAGAACATAAAATTCGCAATCAGCATTGCCCAGGTTGACAGGACTCAACGGATTTCCGTTGGGATCGTCCCTGTGATTGATTCCATCCTGGGCCAGAAGGATACTTTTTCCGGGCAATACAGGAACCTGTTTCCCGTCTCCCGGAATGGTCCAAATCATCTTTACTACAATCGTGTCCTTTATATTTGCCCAGAAATTTACGCCAGTCCCATACGACTCGTGTTCCAACACCGAAATCCCGTCGGCATATTGAATCTCGGAAGTATTGTTGAATATTTCAAGGTACTGATCGGCTGAATATGCTTTTCCGGCTGGTGTGGTTCTACCGCTGTAATAAATTTCTTTAATAACAAAAGCACTCGACCTACTGCCGTTTATCTTAATAGAGTCAATTACATTTCCAAATACTTCGATGTTTTTCAAGCCATTATAGTAATACATTTTGCCTTCTGAACTAAATGAATGAGAAACGGTAATACTGTAAAAACCTGGCTCAACCGATGAAAACTGAATTCTTCCATCGGCATCGGTATTCATTTCAATTGCATAGCTTTTAAGCTGATTGAATAGAACCACTTTGGCTCCTTCCTTATGCTCCTGCAAAAAACCTGTACCAAAGTCAACTGTCAGGTCAACCTGATAGCTGTGGTAATCCGGCTCTTTGAGACACGAAACAAAGAGGAAAAACAATGAGGTGATCAAAAGTATCTTTTTCATGTGGTTACAACATTATTTTAATTTCAGCCCCGAAATATACCGAAGGATTTCTTCGGATAAACGAACCCGATCTTTTAAATTCATATTCAGGACGATAATTTACAGCGTTGTTCACATAGAAGCTCAATTTCATCCTATCGTAAATTTCTTTCGATAACCGGAAATTGGTTTGCAACAATGGCGGCATCACTTCTTTCAGGAAATAATTAGGATTTCTAAGATTAACAAAGCGAATAAAATCCGGATTTGTCCTCATTTCAGGAGTAAATGCTTTTGTGCTTCCGTCAGCATAAACGAGGTACATCGGCGCTTTATCATATTCCGGAAAGTAATAACTATCGTACCAAATCGTCTGCAGCGTGGTTGAAAAGATCAGGCGTAACTTTGGTATTTGGGTCACCATCCGCAAATTGGT
>JAUYTA010000467.1 GCA_030695265.1 Bacteroidota bacterium | reverse complement strand
GACCAGCCATATTCTTTGGTCATAAAGTCATAAAAAAATGGTAATCCGTATAAGGCAAAGCCAACGATGGCAAAGAGTGCCATGAATGCTGTGATTAGGATGTAAGTTTGTGAGCTTCGTGGAGCGTTTTCAGCATCAATGTTTTTTTCCATTCGCTATAGTTTAGGTAACGTTAGTTTATAACCCTAAAATTAGTAAAAGTCGTTAAACGGCAAAGGAGGGTTAATGATATTGAAAGATCTTTTTAATTGATGGTATTTTTACTTGCAATCATAAGAATTCATCTTTACTTTTACCATCATCAAATAAAAACCAACAAACCAACAAATGAAACACTCCATTCTGATAACTATTCTGACAGTCATTTTTTTATCATGTTCAAAATCTCCGGATGAAGAAATTAAAAAAACCATAAGCAGTATAACCGTTTTTGAATATTCAGCTAAAGAAGAAAACGGTGCTATCATCAGGGGAAATCTTGATAGAAAGTTCGTCTATAATTACGATATCAAAGGAAATTTAATAAAGCAAATCAATTATCAGTTAGCCCATAACATTGAATATAAATTCAACTTCATTTATGATGAATCAGAAAAAATGACAGAAGAGAATTTTTCATACGGCGATGATATTATCAGGCACAGAACCATATACTTCTATGATTCAGCTGGATATTTAACAAGTGAGAATTTTTACGGGGTAAACGGCGGTTTATTGCACCGGTATGAATATACAAATGACGAAAAAGGAAATCAAACAGTGAGTGACTATTATAATTCGGAAGGAAAATTGTCATCGCGGACAACCTTTAGCTATGATGCGAAAAACAATATGATTGAAATGAAATACCATAATCCGGCAACTTTTCTGTCATGGCGAAAAACCTTTACTTATAACAGCATGGGCAAGCAAACCAAAGAATTCATTTATGATACGTTTGCTGTAACCTGGTCAAATAAAATAATAAGTGAATACGATGAAAAAGGCAATTTAACGGAGCAAGGCTACTACGGCAAAAATGACGTTATTGGCGAGAAACTGACCAATAAATATTTGGAATTTGATAACGCTGGAAATTGGATCATAAGAAATGAATACCGCAACGATATAATTTTCAAAATTTCCGAACGTAAAATCGAATACTATTAAATGAAGTCATCGGATCAGGCTGTTCATCAAATCATTGCCAATCTGAATCTGTAAAAATATCGATTAAATTACTGATCCGATGACGGAAAGTAGATTGTTCTTTTTTTCAATTAGTTTTTGATTTGGTATGGAAAGTTTAAGCAAAAAGACAAATTGACTCTTTAATGCGGTTTAACTCTTGCAGTGGCGGCTTCAGTTGGATTAATTATCTTTATATATAACATTGAGTTTCCCCCGGAAAAAATAACAAAAAAAATATAACGCCATGGTTATTTCAATACATAAGGCTGAGTATTTAGGAGGATATAAAATTAGGTTTTCGTTTTCTGACGGAACTGTGCAAATGATTGATTTTTTTAATTTTCTTAATACGGCAAAAAATCCAATGACAAAAAAATATCTTGATATTCAATTGTTTGAAAATTATTCAATTAAGTATGGAGATATTATATGGAATGATTACGAAATGTGTTTCCCGATTTGGGATTTACACGAAGGAAAAATTTAAGACAACTGCTTTTTTTATTTTCAGCCAGTATCAAACAACTAAAAAGCCGTCTCAGGAAAATCTCCAAAGACGGCTTTTGTATGTTTTGACAACTGAACCAACAACCTCGGGTGATCAACTCAGCACTTGTAAATAGCTGATTAATTGTATCTTTCTACGCGTAGTGCTTTAATTTTATCGTCGGTTAAATATTCTTCGAAGTCCATGTATTTGTCGATGGCTCCCTGGGCAGTCAGGTCGATCACCCGCGAGCAAACGCTCTCGATGAATTCGTGGTCATGACCAGCCATTAAAACCTGTCCCGGATAAGTTTTCATGTTGTTGTTGAAAGCCTGAATTGACTCCATGTCCAAATGGTTGGTTGGGTGGTCCATAATTACTGTATTCGGGTGTTCCAGCATCATACGGGCAATCATACAGCGCATTTTTTCGCCTCCTGAAAGCACTTTTGCACTCTTTTGTAAATCGTCGCCTGAAAACAACATTTTGCCAAGGTATTGGCGCAGAAAGTTTTCGCTGGTATCATGCGAATATTTGCCCAGCCATTCGTAGAGTGTTTCATCTTTTGTAAAGAACTCAGAGTTGTCGTTGGGCAGATAAGCTGTTGAAATGGTCACACCCCATTCGAAAGTTCCGGTAGTTGGCTCCAGTTCGTTGTTGATGATTTTGAAAAAGGCAGTAACTGCACGGTTTTCCTTGGCCAGAAATACCACCTTATCACCTTTTTCGACGGTAAACGAAATATCTTTAAATAGCACTTCCCCATCCTGAACGTAAGATAAGTTTTCAACAGTCAGAACACGGTCGCCCGTGGCACGTTCCTGCTGAAAAATAATTCCGGGATAACGGCGTGTTGATGGTTCAATTTCTTCAATTTTAAGCTTTTCGAGCATTTTCTTGCGGCTGGTCGTTTGTTTCGACTTGGCTACGTTGGCGCTGAAACGCTGGATAAATTCCTGTAATTCCTTGCGTTTTTCATCCGCTTTTTTGTTGGCATTGGCTGCCTGACGCAATGCAAGCTGACTAGATTCGTACCAGAAAGTATAGTTTCCGGAGAAAGCACGGATTTTTCCGAAGTCGATGTCAACCACGTCGGTACAAACATTGTCTAAAAAGTGGCGGTCATGCGAAACAACAATCACGGTGTTCTGGCAATTGGCCAGATAGTTTTCGAGCCACAGTACAGTTTCAAGGTCAAGGTCGTTGGTCGGCTCATCGAGCAGCAGGTTGTCGGGATTACCAAACAGCGCCTGGGCTAAAAGTACGCGAACTTTTTCCTTTCCGTTGAGGTCTTTCATCAGCGTGGAGTGCATTTCTTCTTTGATACCCAATCCACTTAATAAACTGGCAGCGTCACTTTCGGCATTGTACCCGTTCATGTTGGCAAAATCGTCTTCCAGTTTTGCAGCCAGATTTCCGTCAGCTTCAGTAAAATCAGCTTTCGAATAAAGCGCATCCTTTTCTTTCATGATACGGAGCAGTTCGGTGTGACCCATCAGAACAGTATCGAGAACAGTATATTCGTCAAAAGCATGGTGATTCTGGTTCAGTACCGACAAACGTTCGCCCGGACCCATCAAAACCGAACCACGGGTTGCATCCAGTTCACCCGAAATTATCCGCAGCAAGGTTGACTTTCCGGCGCCGTTGGCACCAATAACACCATAACAGTTGCCTGGTGTGAACTTTAAATTTACATCCGAAAACAAAGGTTTTTTCCCGAACTGAATTGATAAATTTGAAACCGTAATCATAAGCGTTGTATTTTATTTCAGGGGCACAAAGGTAGTAATATCTTCACCTACCATGACAATTCTAAATTAACAAATTATTAAGGATCAATGAGCTGAACCAGCTGCTAGCTGCCAGCGGCTGGTGGCTGGTGGCTGGCCAAAATGAAAAACTCTTTAATCTTCAGTAACTAATCCTCTTTGCCTCACCACTTCGTAGACCAGTAGACCCGCAGCAACCGAAACATTGAGCGATTCTATTTTTCCGAGTATTGGAATTTTAACATGTTCGTCGGCAAGTGCAAGCAGTCGCTGGTCGATACCCGTATCCTCAGAACCCAAAATAATCGCTATTGGTCCGGTGAGATCGGCATTGGTATAAACAGCGGTCGATTTTTCGGTGGCTGCAATAAGTTTTATTCCTGAATCTTTCAGAAACGAAATGGTTTCTTTCAGGCTACGGGTGCGGCAAACAGGAACCAAATGCAGAGCACCGGCAGAAGTTTTAACAGCATCGGCATTGATTCGCGCAGAACCTTTGTCAGGAATTACAATGGCATTTACACCAGCGCACTCTGCTGAGCGAACAATGGCGCCAAAGTTGCGCACATCGGTCACCTGATCGAGTACAAGCACCAATGGGGTTTTGCCTTCTTCATATATTGCCGGAATAATATCTTCAATTCGCTGCAAAGCAACCGGCGAAATAAAAGCCAGCACGCCCTGATGGTTTTTGCGCGATATCCGGTTAATTTTTTCAATCGGCACATACTGAAAAGCAATCTGCCGAATGCGGATCAGGTCGAACATTTCTTTGAA
>JAUYTA010000455.1 GCA_030695265.1 Bacteroidota bacterium | reverse complement strand
ATTGAAAATAGTGATTTTACGGGCATACAAATCGGTAATGTATGCTTTTTGTGAATTGACAAAGTGAATGTATCTGGGCGAGCTTAATCCGGTGATACTTCCCTTGTATTCGGCGGTGCGACTGTCAATTATATAAATTTTGCCTGAATTGTTCACCACAATAAATCCCAGATTGTTCCAAATGGTCATCGATTGCGCCACATCGCCCAAAGGAGCTCCGTTTCGTGCCTGAAATACATGATTTACAACCCTTTTTGTAACCGGATCATAAAACGAAAGCGAAGAGTTTCCGTACATGAAATTACCCTGATTTACGATGTAAACACCCCGGTTGCCTGTAAAATCAAAAAACACTGTATCAACAGGGCTTTCAGAACAGGCGAAAAGTCCAAATACACAAATCAATATGCAAATAAGCTTTTTCATTTTCTGAATTGTATTTGGACGGTTAGAGAATAATATCGTCCGGGCATTGGTCGCCATAAAACAGCCATGTAATCTTTATTGGTCAGATTTTCCACATTGAGGGATAAATCGGCCTGCAAACGCTTCCAGTCAAACTTCTTTCCGGCGGTCAAATTAAGCAACCAATAGGGATTCAGCACCTTTTCATAGTCCGATTCTATGTTGTTGCTCGAAGTGTATCGTTTTCCGGTAAAAGGAACATTTAATTTCATGTAATAAGCCTTAAAATCAGCTTCAGCGAACATGTTTGCTTTGTGTTTTGGGATGTAAATCAGCTGCTTACCGCGTGATTCGTCAACTGAAGGAACCGCGTCAATATTTGAAGTGGCTGAGTACGAATAATTGCCACGTAAACTAAACCACATGACATTCGCAGTCTTTAGTTGTCCTGAAACCTGAATTTCAGCGCCACGGGCAAAAACTTTCCGGAGGTTGTTGGCTTCCCAGAAATAAGCGCCACTGGCCGAAGGCTGCCATACAATCCAGTTATCAATTAACGAAGCAAATCCGGTAACCTGTCCCGAGAATGTTGCGCTTCCCTCCTGCCCTTTGTATGCAAAAGCAAGGTCGCCCGAGAATCCATCTTCAGGCTTTAAGTTCGGATTGCCTCCGGGCAGCCAATATAAATCATTCAGCCCGGGTTGGTGGTAATTGCGTGAAAGGTTGAGCTTAAAAGAGCTTAATTGTTTTTTATCCAGCCAATATTCAGTTCCAAACGACGGAATAAAACTGATTAACCGGTCATCATATATTTCGCTCCTGAATACAAATGAAATTGCCCACTGCGGAAGTAGCATGATATGAGCCGAATTCAGTAATGAAAATGCAAGCTGATCCTGATCATAGCCGGTTTTCTGAGCGTGATCGAAAACAGAAACAGTATTGTAGGTCGTATTCAAAGACCAGTTAAAACTCAGCGTTTCCTTTGGAGTCCAGTCGTAGTTAAATTGGTTGGTAAAACTCTGCTCTTTACTCTGGCTGTCAAAATTTACAAAGTTCGCCTCAGTACTCGATCTGAAATAGTTTAACCGGTTCATATTCAATCCTGCCATCCATTCCACCTTGCTTTTTTCTTTAAAGTATTTCCAACTTAAAACCGCCCGTAAATTCTGATCTTTTTGTGTTTCTTTCCTGATATCTCCTTCAAACGACATCAGCTGCGGAAGGTTGCGATCGCTCTGATAAGCCCACAATTTGGCTGAAACCGATTGATTTTTAAATCGGGAATATACTTCCTGGAGCAAACCCGATTTGCTGTATTCCGCGTTCTTCTGAACATCCTCATGCATTGGCAAAACTCCGTAATTGAAATAGGAGAAATCATTTTTACTGCGATCGGAGAAAACCCTTGTTTTAAACTGAATTTTGCCGTTTCCAAATCCAAGATTGAGGTATTCTTTGTGGGTTGAAAAGCTTTCGATGGTCTGAACATACCGAACACTGAAACGGTCTGTCCAGTCGGGTTTGTTGTTGATCAAAACACTGCCGCCCAATGCACCTGAACCTGATTTTAACGAACTTCCTCCATGTTGCAGGCTCAAATCGTCAATAAAATGAACCGGGAACAGTGAAAAATCGACATCACCGCGCATAGGAGAGTTGAGCTTCATTCCGTTCCAGTAAACTTGTGTATGCGATGGAGCTGTTCCACGAAACGAAGCAGTTGCCGTTGAACCTCTTCCGTAGGATTTTATAAAAACAGGAGAATAAGAGGACAGCAGTTCTGAAATGGTTTGTGTTTTCAGCATTTGAAGTACCAATGTATCGATATGGGTTGTCATGGTTCCGGCTTCTTCAATCATTTTCCTGCCAAAAACCGGCACTTCTTCAATTGAAATAGTATCAGTAAGCTTTTGAGCTTCAAGGTTTAAAGTTGTGAGCAATAGTAACAGAATGACAAAAACAGATTTGTCCAAAGACTTCCAGGTCGATCTTTTATCCTGATTCACGAACTTACTGTTTGATTAATTTCTGTTGAAAAACCTGGCTTCCAGACTTAACTTTCAGAATATAAAATCCTGCAGGAAGGTGAGACAACTCAATTTTCGATTGAGAAAAGGCTTCTGAATAAACTATTTTTCCTTGTAAATCAACGATTTCAAAAGAATGTATTGGTGTCAAACATTCTATGCTGAGCCAGTTTGTGAAAGGATTTGGATAAATTTTACATGAAAGCCCATTCGCCAAATTGTTTTTATTCCCAGTTGTAGAATCAACAAATAACTTTGAGGCGTCCATGCCCGAAACAAACAGATACTCACCGGCTTTATCAAGACTTACAGCTAGTTTTCCGAATTCATCGGTTGTGTAAGTTGTACCGCTTTTGGTCGAATTTTGCAATTCTAATTGAACAGTCTGATAAGCCAAAACTTCGGATGAATTGATCGAAACCGTTCGGTTCTGATTCATGGAACAAAAATAGTTCATCAACTGAAGATCAACAGTCTGATTCAGTTTTAATGAATCGGAACCTGTGGTTAAATGCGTTACCGACCATGGAATTTCGTTGTCGGTAATTTGATATACCAATATTTCATCGTTGTTGTTCACTTTAATTTTGTCCAGTCCGGTCACAAATGGCTGTTGATTGAGCATTACCACCCATGTTTTGCGGTAAGAAGCAGAAGTACGCGATCCGCCATAACCCAAATGATAAACTGTTGATCCTTCCTCCGTTTCAGGAATGCGCCATAAATAAAGCGCTGATCCACCTTCAGCATCATCCCGAAAAGCCCATTCATTTTCCAATCCGGTGTTTTTGTAGATGGCAGCCAATGCATGTGCTACAGAAACAAATGAAGTATCTGTTAATTGATAGGATTTTTGCGCTTTATCAACTTTCGATGTCAAATCAATGGTTTCAACCCAGATTGAATGCCGCGGAACCAAAGTCTTCTCATTAGTTTTAACTGAAATAAAAACCTTCTTCAGTAACGATTCAGGAAGAATATGTATCTGAACGGAATCACGAAGTGACTCAATTTCAACAGACTCAAGATATAACCAGCATTTACCGGTTTGTTTACCTTTAAGAAAATAAGTTCCGTCAACCTGAATAAGTTCTGCAACTGATTCATCGTCAATCCTCCATTTCGGGGTAATTCCGGTCAGAATATTCCCGTTTTGATCAGTTAATTTGCCCGTCAGTTCAAGTTTGTCATTCACCTTTAAACTACTGGTTGAGAGTATAATTAAGGCCTTCCCAGCCGAGAATATTTCCAATTCTTTTTCAGCATAGATACCTGAATTTAAAGCAGAAGAAGCCCGTAGCCGAAAAGTTCCGTTTTGCAAGGCTTTCAACTGATCATTTTCAATAAAAACCAATTCTGGATTATTTACTGACCAAATAATGGCAGTAGCATCGTCAACTTTAATTCCTGATTCAAACAATGCTGCATTTAAATCAAGAATTTCCCCTACTCTGGTTTTTGAAGGAAGATCCTGAATAACAACCATCGATCGCGAACCATTTACAGAGGCTGGTTCAACAGCGCGGATACCGGTAACTTCAGTCGAAATTTCACCCAACCACCCGGCCAGTGCGTTCATTCCGGTATAAATCCTAACAAAATGTATTTCATCGAGTTTTACATGTTTCCCATATTTGTCAACCGCCCAATCAATGTCAATGGCATCGCCACCACTTCCCTCAATTGCAATGGTGTAAGGATTGTCGGGTAATTTTTCGCTGGCCGAAATAACCGGAGTATTGTCGGCATAGCCGAATGCCCTGCGTAAAGAATTCACCACTCCCGGATTCGACAAATCAATTTGACCTTTGAGCCGTGTACCGCTCAGTATATATCTGTCAGACGACACCTGAGGAAAAAAAACAGCATTGGGATAATAGCTTTGCCTGTGAAAACTATTTTCAGGAATTACTCCTGATTTTTCCTGATTATCAGTCCAGTGTATATCGGCTGCTGTATTTAAACCGCTGTTTTGGTAAGTGATTTCATAGTTTGAAATGGTGGTGCTCCAATAATGATCGCTTCCTGCAATTTCGTACCAGGTGTCATCCGGAAGCCCGTTTTTGTTTTCGTCTTTCATAACCTGAACAATTCCGGGTTCCGACCATGTCTGCGTTGCATTTCCGAAGATTGTAAAGTCAACTCCGTATGGATTTTCCGGGTCATTTTTAATTCCAGAAGCAAACCGGAGTGTAATTGATCCGCCAAATGCTCCGAGGCTCACCAAACCCCGATTTGTTCCAACAAGCGAAGTTGCAGCAGATGGAGTTCCAACAAAATCAGCATTGGTGTATTGACCGGGAGCCGGTATATAATCAGCTATTCCATTTGCAAACTGCCCCTGAGCCTTCACAATTATCAACACCAGAATGCTGATTACAAATAATTTACGGAGTTGAAGAAACTTGTTCATTTACAGCAAAATCTTGTTTTTTGATTGGATTTTGCAGCTTTTCAGGATTGAAAAATGAAAAGGATACGGTTTTTTGCTTTTTCTCCGAAAGCGTCAAAATCCAGCTTCGAACAGGCAGGTCTTCTGACTCATCCCCTTTTTAACTCCTTCCCGCCCAAATTGAAATGGACAGTGGTACTTTATTAAAAAGTTATACAGGACTTACAGCAGCGGGAACTGTACAGGAATCACCCTTTTTACCGGATTCACCTGTTTCCCTTTTACATTCCGAAAATCGGAAACCTATTCGCCGACAAATGTACACAAAAGTTCGAAACGGAGGAATTAATCTGGTAAAAGTGGTTATTTTTGCCATGCATTAAATGAGGAAATCATCTATGTTTGAAAAACTAATTCATCTTGAAGGAATTGATCCGCTGGAATTTTTCGGTGTGAACAATGCAAAAATGAACCTTATAAAATCCTTCTTTCCCAAATTGATAATTGTTTATCGGGGCAACGATGTGATCCTCAAAGGTGATGATGAAGAGATTCTCCGATTCGAAAAGAAATTTCATCTGATTTTGGATCATTACAATCAGTTCAATGTTTTGCCTGATAATATTATCAATCAGGTATTTATTAATGAAGATGGGAGTAATGATACTTTCGAAGAAGAAAAAGACGCGCTTCTTTTCGGAATCAATGGAAAGGCAATCAGGGCAAGGACACCAAACCAAAAGGTGTTGGTTGATGCATGTAAAACTTCAGATCTCATTTTTGCTATCGGTCCGGCCGGAACAGGAAAAACATACACGGCAATTGCACTGGCTGTGAGGGCTTTGAAGAATCGCGAAATAAAGCGGATCATCCTTAGCAGACCTGCTGTAGAAGCGGGAGAACGCCTTGGATTCTTACCTGGTGACTTGAAAGAAAAAATTGATCCGTATTTACAGCCTTTGTATGATGCGCTTTTGGACATGATTCCGGCAAAAAAACTGGAAGAATTTATGAAAGATGGAATCATCCAAATTGCTCCACTGGCATTTATGCGCGGACGGACACTCAGCAACGCATTTGTGATACTCGACGAAGCACAAAACACCACCGTCCTTCAGTTAAAAATGTTCCTCACCCGAATGGGCCTCAACACAAAATTCGTGGTTACCGGTGACGAAACACAAATCGACCTGCCATTCCACAGCCCTTCAGGATTGATACTTGCAAAAAAAATACTGAAAAACATTCCCAATATTTCATTTGTTCAATTCGAAGTAAAAGACATAGTGCGCCACCGTTTGGTGCGCGATATCGTAATCGCTTACGAAAAACACCATGCACACGAAATTGCTAAAAGAGCCAAGCCTGAAAATCAAGAGAAAGACAAGGAACAAAAAAGTTGATTACATTTGAACTATGAAGAATTTAATTGATCACATATCTATTTCAAATTTCAAATCAATCAGGAATTTAAAACTAGATGGCCTAAGCAGGATTAATCTTTTCATCGGCAAACCCAACGTTGGAAAATCGAATATACTGGAGGCTCTGGGGGTATTTAGTTTGCCGTACTTAAAATATAATTCAAGTAAAAAACTGACTAATTTTATTCGCGCCGATTATTTAAATGAACTCTTTTTTGATGGAAACACTGAAAATCAAATTATAATAAAAAATAACCTCGGAGAATTTGGGTTTTCATACAACTTAGTAGATAATATTTCCCCGCTGGATACAAACCTGAAAATTCAGGATGTAAATGCAATCATTTCAATAGAAAAAGACCTAACTGTTACTATTCTTGGAAACGACATCGACAAAAACCCTTTCAAGTATTACAATTTCAAGACGAATCAAAAGCCAAAACGAAATAATCTGTCCAACTTATTACCTCCTGCTGGCACTAATCTGATGGAAATCGTTGAGAATTTGCCAACACTAAAAAAAGATCTGATTCAATTGTTTAATGAATACAATTTGAGTCTGGTTTTTGATCGTGCCAGCCAGGAATTGAAAATTATGAAAGAACAAAAAGGGAAAGAGATTTTTCTAATTCCCTATAAATCAATAGCAGATACACTTCAGAGAGTCATTTTCTATAAAACAGCAATTGCTTCCAACCAAAATTCAATTCTTATTTTTGAAGAACCGGAAGCTCATGCTTTTCCGCCTTATATTATTCACATCACCAGGGAAATAATTGAAGCAAAATCAAACCAATTTGTGATTTCGACACACAGCCCGTATATTCTTGATTATTTTTTGGAAAATGCGATGGATGAATTATCGATTTTTATGGTTGATTATAAAGATGGGGAAACAATTGCAAATAAGCTTTCAAAAGAAGATATGGAGGACATTCAGAGATATGGAATTGATTTGTTTACGAATTATGAAACATTTCTGAAATGAAACTGGACTATCTTGTGATTCCGGAATGTTATGCGGATACTGCATTTATTGAAACAATTGTTCCTCCGGATAATCAGCGAGGCTACAACCATCAAATGGGATGCAATAAAGTAGCAAACAAGATGCAAAATGATTTAAAAGATGATTTTGCTTTGGGGATCATTGATAAAGATAAGCAGACGATTAAGTATTTAGACGAATTTAATCCAGTCGCAAATAAAAAAAATCTATTCCTGTATAAACATCCGGACAAGCATCATTACATTATTCAGATTTCTCCGGCAATTGAACGGTTTATTTTAGAATCTTGCTCTGAAGTTGATATTGATTTAACTGAATATGGATTAGAAAATGATTTAGAAAAATTAAAACAAAAAACGAAGAAACAAACAAGCAAAAAAGACCCTCAGCTAATAAACCTATTTAAAGAATTAAAAAATCGTAATGCCTCTCAGATTGTTACCTTAACAAAATGGATTAACTATCTGAAATTAAATAATTTTCACTCACTAGCGGATGAGATAAAACAACTTTAATAATAAATAAAATGAGCAAAGCATTAACACGTACCGATTTTAATTTTGCCGGACAGAAAAACGTTTATCACGGAAAAGTGAGGGATGTTTACAACATCAACGACGAATATCTTGTGATGGTAGTTACCGACCGTATTTCAGCCTTCGATGTTGTTCTACCGGAAGGAATCCCTTATAAGGGACAGGTTTTGAATCAGATAGCCGCAAAATTTCTGGATGCCACCAGCGACATTGTTCCTAACTGGAAAGTCGCAACTCCCGATCCAAATGTAACCGTTGGCCATCATTGCGAACCATTCAAAGTGGAAATGGTAATCCGTGGTTATTTAACCGGACATGCATGGCGCGAGTATCGTAGTGGAAAAAGAGTTTTATGTGGAGTACCGATGCCCGACGGAATGGTTGAAAACCAGAAATTTCCGGAGCCAATTTTAACTCCTACTACCAAGGCATACGAAGGCCATGATGAAGATATTACGAGAGAAGAAATTATTGATCAGGCCATTGTGAGTAAAGAAGATTACGAAATGCTTGAAAATTATACCCGTGAAGTATTTCGGCGAGGTACCGTAATTGCTGCCGAAAAAGGTTTAATCCTGGTAGATACCAAATATGAGTTTGGGAAAAAAGATGGAAAGATTTATTTGATCGACGAAATTCATACACCTGATTCATCTCGATACTTTTATGCAGAAGGTTACGAAGATCGTCTGGCCAAAGGTGAAAACCAAAAGCAACTTTCAAAAGAATTCGTGCGTCAATGGCTGATCGAGAACGGATTTCAGGGCAAGGAAGGTCAGGTTGTTCCTGAAATGAGCGAATCATTTGTACAATCAGTATCAGAAAGGTATATTGAACTTTTCGAGAGCATTACCAGCGATTCATTTGTCAAATCTGATTTGGAAAATATTCAGGACAGAATTGAAAACAATATCAATTTATTCCTGAAAAGCTTATAAAAAAAGTAAGAAGGCTGCCTCGCAAATCTGAGGCAGCCTTCTTTATTCTAAAGATGAATGATTGATTTAATTTTTAAAATCTGACTGAGAAATTTACCTTAAACGGTGAAGGAACAATTACATATCCTCTTGGTGAATAGCTGAAATACAAATCTCCGTTTTTGTAATATGGCTGTCCGTGTGCATAAACTCTTTCACTCCTGAAGGGCAACTCCCTGAAATAAACCTGACGTGGAGGTTCAACAACGTAGTAACCAACTCCTTTACGATAGCTGTAAAAATTATTTCCTGAATAATAGTAATTTCCGCGTGAATGCCTAAAAACTACCGGATTATGATCGAACCTTTGGTACACCTTTCCATACTTCGGATGGTTTATAT
>JAUYTA010000444.1 GCA_030695265.1 Bacteroidota bacterium | reverse complement strand
ATGGTTTCTTGGTTTACAAGCGGCAGGAAACCCTGAATCAAACCGTTCAACCAAAAAAAACTGACGGCTCCTGCGATCAGCAAAAATGTTTCGTATTGCCCTATTTCGGAAATTGATAGCCCCGATTTTGCAAATACAATACCAATAAGCATCAGGGTTGAAAACCGCAAAAGCTGAAAGATCTGCAAGGCTGAAATATGGCTGAATTTTGGTCTCAATAGAAAATAAATTTATGGATATCCGTAATACTACCCAATGTCATAAAAGTCATTCGATTGTCATTGAGTGGTCATTAAGTTGCCGGAAAATGACAACAGAAAGACAATAAATGACTACAACTGACTGACACAAAATGCCAAAAAGGTATGTAAACGGTCAATCATCTAATTTTTAAATTGCCCAAAACTACGATAAAAGCATGAGAACATAAAAACAATTTTCTTCTTACCCGATTACTCCCAGTGAAACCATGATAAATGCGGGGCCATTTACCAAAGCGTGAATGGTTATTCCGACCCAGGTATTTTGCGTTTTTTGCACCGCCCATGGAAGGATAAACAGAATGGGAATCAGTAAAATCAGGAGTTGAATGCCAAAACAGATGTGAAATAAAACCCAGAGTAGCGCATTGAAGAACCATGCGCTGTTGCCCAAGCCAACTTCCTGACGGGGCAAAATATACCCGCGCCACATCAGTTCTTCCCCGAAAATATTGAAGAAAAACATGACCAGCCAAACCAAGAGCAGAAAGCGTTCGTTCCCCTGGAATGGCTCAAACTGCATGAATGATGGAGTTGTTTCAATTTCAGAAATACCAAACTGAATGTGCAGAAATTTAGAAATGCCCATGATTGCTCCGGTAAGCATCATCACTGCCAACGTAGAAATCAGGGTGTATTTCCAGTCGCGTGATGACATTTTCCGGAGCCGAAGTCTGCTGAAAATTTCAGATTTGGTTTGGAAACCATCTTTTCGAGCCAGATAAAAAGCCAGCAGGAACAACGGAATGAAAATGAGTGATCCGCCAATGAACCAACTCAATGCGGGATGAAGTCCGTAACTTTTGTGCAGCATCGGAATCAAAATCCGGCAAATAATCAAAAACAGGATGGACGGAATTCCGAATAGGAATAACGCTTTGGTGGTGCTGATTGGTTTGATCGTTGGGTTCATTGGAAATTGTGAGTTACCGTTATCACCACATTCCCGGTTTTCTGGCCGGTCTCCACGTATTTGGTGGCTTCAAAAATTTGTTCCAACGGATATTGTCTGTCGATTACCGGTTTGTATTTCCCGTTTTCAGCCAATTCTTTCAGGAAAATAACATCTTGTTTATTGATGGTTGGGATCGGAAACAGCAGCTTTTTGCCGCCCAGTATCGGAGTAATCAGCGCCAGAAAAGGGTTCTGTCCGCCTTTGCCGAGTTCGGTGGAAATGTAGATTCCGCCTTTTTTAAGCAGCGGTTTGCATTTGCCAAACGAGCTTTTACCCACCGCATCAAACACGAAATCGAACCGATCGCCGATTTTCGTAAAATCTTCTTTGGTGTAGTCGATCACTGTTTTTGCACCCAATGAGCTCACCAGTTCAAGGTGCGGAGTGGCGCAAACTGCGGTGACTTCGGCGCCAAAATAACGGCACAATTGCACGGCTGCCGAACCAATGGCTCCGGTAGCGCCGTTCACCAGTACTTTTTGTCCGGGAGAAACTTTTGCCGCCCGAATGTCGCAAAGTGCATAATGTCCGCCTTCAGTAATGGGAGCCGCTTCTTCGTATGTCAGGCTACCGGGCATCGTCGTAATCGGGCCATCTTCTGCCAATACCATATATTCGGCGTTTGCGCCAAAGGTGATGTCGTTGTAGCCAAATACTTTATCGCCCGGCTGAAACAACTTTACGTCTTTGCCAACAGCTTCAATCTCACCGGCAAATTCATTTCCGAGAATTTGGTTTTTAGGCCGGAACAGTCCGCTGAAAAATCGCGAGATAAAATACTCGGCACTCCGGAACCCGCAATCGGTGTGGTTTACGGTAGTAGCGTGCACTTTAACCAGCACTTCATTTTCTTTGGGCGTTGGTTTCGGCACTTCTGCAAGTTGAAGCACTTCCGGAGGGCCGTAGCGGGTATGGATGATGGCTTTCATAGGTATATTTCAGATCGAATTTTTATTCAATAATTTCAGGAAAAGATACGAAATAATAATTTCTGAAATAGAAAGTTTTAATAATACATAACTGGCTGAGATGCAAAATAAAAGATGAATTTTAAACGCTTTCATGCGGGTTGTTGGAAAGCAAGTGGCAACCATTTTTTATCAATTTCGGTTCGTATTTTTATCCTGAATTTCAAATCCTTTCAAT
>JAUYTA010000437.1 GCA_030695265.1 Bacteroidota bacterium | reverse complement strand
CTGATTTACAAAGCAGGTTCATCATGGTCGATTTACCCACATTTGTGTATCCCACCAAGGCTACGCGCACCATTCTGCCGCGGTTTTTGCGCTGGGTAGTTTTCTGCTTGTCAATTTTTATCAACTGCTCTTTTAGCAAGGCAATTTTATCGAGTATGATGCGGCGGTCGGTTTCAATTTGCGATTCGCCCGGTCCGCGCATCCCGATTCCACCACGCTGTCGTTCAAGGTGGGTCCAAAGTCTGGTCAACCGCGGCAGCATGTATTGATATTGAGCCAGTTCAACCTGAGTTTTTGCGTGAGCGGTTTGTGCCCTTCCGGCGAAAATGTCCAGAATCAAAAAAGTTCTGTCCAATATTTTACATTCCAGTTCTTTTTCAATGTTCCGAAGTTGTGTTGGACTCAGGTCATCATCAAAAATTACAGTACCAATTTCATGTGCTTTTATGTACTCACCAATTTCGGCAAGTTTTCCTGTGCCTACAAAAGTGGCGTGGTTCGGAATGTCTAACCGTTGCAGAAAATGTTTTTTCACCTCTGCACCTGCGGTGTCGGCCAAAAATGCCAGTTCGTCTAAATATTCCCTTGCTTTGGTTTCGTCCTGATCCCTGGTGATCAGTCCAACTAAAACAGCAGTTTCGGTTATGGGTGAATTTTCAATCATATATTCAACAATTACAAATAAAAAATCCTGGTTCCGTAGAGACAGAACCAGGAAATTTATAAAATATTTAATTCTTTCTTACTGAAGTACAAAGTTGATTGGAACAGTGTAAGAAACCCTTACCGCTTTTCCCCCTTGTTTTCCAGGTTTCCATTTAGGGAGACTGTTCACAACACGTAAAGCTTCTTTGTCCAATGAAGGATCAACGCCACGGAAAATTTTTGCATTGGTTATCGTTCCGTCTTTTGCTACAACGAAATTAACAAATACTTTTCCCTGAATACCGTTTTCCTGTGCAATAACCGGATACTTAACCGACTGTGCGATAAAATTACGCAAAGCCAACTGACCACCCGGGAATTCAGGCATTTCTTCTACGATGAAGAATACCGGAGTGTCTTCATTTTCTTCTTCTTTGGGAGCAGAAACCTGCATTACAGCAGTAATTGCAGTTTTGTCGGTTGCTTCTGAATCTTCAATTTCCAATTCGTCCTGAATATCGGTATTGTCATCAACAATCACCAACATATCAACTACTTTGGGTGGTGGTGGCGGTGGTGGTGGTGGTACCTGATCCTGACGGGTGATTGGAATAATCTCTTCTTCTACTGCCTGATCAGACATTGATCCGAGAGAATCAACCTGACTAACCTTGTTTGTTGCTTCAAAACCGTACAAACAGATAGCAAGAGCGACCACCAACCCTAGCTGAACAAAGATATTCCTCTTGTTCTCGAGATCTGCTTTGGGTGATTTCTTGAGTTCCATAATTTAGTGATATTAGTTTATTTCTTTAATGTAAGCACATTTAGTATTGAGGGGCTAAAGATAAAAAATAATATTCAATTGCAATAACCGTAGTATCCTAAAATGCAATTTTCAATAAATTTGGTTTCTCACGTTGATCGGGAAAGATTTTCGTGATTCACCGGTTAAAATTTCAAAACATTATTCAACCTAAAATTACTTTTTATCCAACTTCTCATAGATATTGATTCATTGCGAATCATAGAGCTTTAATATTGAATTTCAACTACTTGAAATTTGATTATGAACACTGTTCATGAGAATTTCTTATCGCTGTTCGATTAAGTTTACAAACAAAAATCAAACCAGAATACATTTATTGCAAAAAAAATCCTATTCATTTAAAATATTCATCTGCCTCATTCGCCTTCAACAATAGTTGGATTTGGATTCTTCACCATGTGGCTGTGGAATTCGTTGATGCCTTTAATTTTTCACTTGCCTGATAATTTTCAAGTTGACTCATTTCCAGTCACTCGCTGGCAGAAAACTGGCAGATTAAAAATCTTGAGTTAGAAATTCGAATTAGAAATCCAATTTTCAGCAGAGTCAACCCGTTGCAGATGAAAAATATTTATATATTTGTCGCCTCGAAAGGGGGATTAGCTCAGTTGGCTAGAGCGTTTGACTGGCAGTCAAAAGGTCATCGGTTCGATTCCGATATTTTCCACTGATAATCAAAGGGTTGCAAAAGTAAAATTTTACAACTCTTTTTTTATGCATGCAATTGTACATACATTCATATAAAAAAAGCCCCCCGTTTCCGGATAGCTTTTTTATGATTTCAATTTCAAATGTAAACCTACATCAAAAACTTCAGCAGGAATAAAACTGCCAGAACTGCGGTTACAACAGTAATATCTTTGAATTTTCCGGTCAGCAGTTTCAGGATAACATACGAAAGTACGCCAAACAAAATACCTTCAGAAATAGAATATGTCAATGGCATCATTATGATGGTGAGGAATACCGGGATTGATTCGGTATAATCGTCAAAATCAATGTTCTTGATGGGAGTCATCATCATTGCTCCAACTAAAATCAGGGCAGGGGCTGTTGCTGCACCCGGAATCATCAGGAAAATCGGGGAAAGGAACAACGCGAAGAAAAACAGGATGGCAACAGTTAGCGAAGTTAAACCTGTACGGCCACCTTCTGAAACGCCCGCTGCGCTTTCTACATAAGTCGTAACAGTTGAAGTTCCGAGCATTGCACCGAATGTAGTTCCAACCGCATCGGCCATCAGGGCTTGCTTTACGCGTGGAACCCGACCTTCTTTGTCGAGCATGTTGGCTTTCGTCGAAACACCGATCAAAGTACCTACCGTATCGAACATATCAACAAACAAGAAGGTAAATACCACAATCATCATATCAAAAGTCAGAATTTGTGACCATTCAAATTTCATAAAAATCGGGCTAAGCGAAGGAGGCGTCAGATCGAATGAAGTTGGAAACTGTGTAACTCCAAAAGCCAACCCAATAACCGTTCCGGCAAGGATGCCGATTAACAAAGCGCCTTTTACTTTTAATGCCAGTAAAACACCTGTGAGTACAAGCGCCAGAAGTGCCACGACTGCTCCGGCATTGTCGGTGAGATTGGTAACATCGCCCAGCGCAACAAATGTTGCAGGATTGCTAACAATGATACCTGCATTTTTTAACCCAATGAAAGCGATGAACAATCCGATACCCACTGAAATAGCATGTTTCATATTGTTTGGGATCGAATTGACGATCATTTCCCTGATATTGAATGCAGTTAAGGCAATGAATACCAAACCTTCAAGAAAAACTGCGGTTAGGGCAAACTGCCACGAATGGCCCATGCCTAAAACAACTGTAAATGCAAAGAACGCATTCAGACCCATGCCCGGAGCAAGCGCAAAAGGTAATTTTGCATAAAGCGCCATTACCAATGTAGCAACCAGCGAAGCAAGGGCGGTTGCAGTAAATACTGCCCCTTTGTCCATTCCGGCAGCGCTCAGGATGTCAGGATTAACGGCCAGAATATAGGCCATGGTCATAAAGGTGGTTAAACCGGCAAGAACTTCTGTTCTGACAGTCGTTTTGTTCTCACCTAATTTGAAATACTTGTTTAGAAAGTCCATATTTGGTTAGTTTAGAAAGTGTATTTCAATGCAACTGTCGGACAAACTTTAAAACCTTTGTGTCCTGCAAAGTTTGAAGCAATTTCAAC